>JAQXAP010000075.1 GCA_029252865.1 Polaribacter sp. | reverse complement strand
TATTATCAAAATCATTTATTAGAAATATTTTTACCAATAAAAGAAAGTGTAAATGATTCTTTATTTGGTTTAATTGATGGTTGGAAGTTTACAGGTTTTACGGGTTTTGCAAGTCATGGAGCAGCAATCGGAATTCCGATTGCATTATATTTTTATGCAAAAAAACATTTACAAAAGCCTTGGTTGTTTATTTTAGATAGATTGGCGATTATGGTTGCGTTGGCAGGATTTTTTATCCGTTTAGGTAATTTTTTCAATTCAGAGATTTATGGAAAAGAAACAGGTTCTAATTTTGGAGTAATTTTTAAAGCAGCAGGAGAAACAGCAGCAAGACATCCAACACAACTATATGAAGCTTTTAGTTATTTAGCATTATTTTTTGTAATGTGGCACTTGTATTGGAAAACACACAAAAAGCAACAAATTGGTTATTTATTTGGTCTTTTTATGGCAGTGCTTTGGTCTTTACGTTTCTTTATTGAGTTTTTAAAAGAAGCGCAGGTAGAGGGCAGGGAAGATTGGGTGTTAAACTCTCTCAATACGGGTCAAATATTAAGTGTTCCACTGGTACTTGTGGGTTTTTGGCTTATGTTTATAAAATCAAGAAAAATAGCAAACTAGTCATATGGAGAAATTGAAAAAACGATGGGGAATAGAAACGAATTGGTCGGTTATAGCAATTTTTATTGTTTTTGCTATCAATGGTTCTTTTGCAGCTTGGGTGGCTAAGCCTGTTACTAATTTTTTAGGGTTGTCACCAGAAATAATTACCCCATGGTTGTATTGGCCTCTTAGAATCTTACTTATTTTTCCCATTTATCAATTAACGCTTCCTTTAGTTGGTTGGATTTTTGGAGAATTTAAATTTTTCTGGGCTTTTGAAAAAAAGTTTTTAACGAGATTAGGGTTGGGGTTTTTATTTAAAAAATAGCTAAAAGATATTGTAATTTTTTTTTGAAAAAGATATGATAACTTCATTTATTAAAATTAATCTTATTGAATTTTTTCGATTTAAAAAATAAAATAGCTGCTCTGCAAACAAACACCTTAGGTGGTTTAGAAGCTCAATTTAGATTAGCCCCAAAAATGCGTCGACAGTATGATGCTGCTTCAATACAAGCGAATAATCCGAGAAAAGCCGCTGTGTTGGCTTTATTTTATCCTGATACAGAAGGGAAAGCTTGTTTTTTACTAATACAAAGAGCCCGATATAATGGCACTCATTCCGCACAAATTAGCTTTCCTGGTGGTAAAATTGATAAATCAGATAAAAATTTAAAAAAAGCAGCATTAAGAGAAACTTTTGAAGAGGTAGGCGTTCTGGAATCATCGATTAATATTATTCGAGAATTAACAGATGTCTATATACCACCGAGCAACTTTTTGGTGACACCTTTTATTGGTTTTGTTGACAAGAGACCAGTTTTTGATTTAAATTACGAGGTAGACAAAGTAATTGAGGTTCTGTTAAGCGATTTATTAAATGATTCAAATATAACCTCAATTAATATGAGTACATCATATATGGATAATGTAAATATACCCTGCTTTAAATTAAATGATTACATTGTTTGGGGAGCTACAGGTATGATACTTTCTGAAATTAAAGAACTCTTAAAATAGTATGTTTGTTAATGGTTTTGTAAGTTTGTTTTTAATCTAATTAAAATTAAAAAAGATGCCTTTATTTAAAAGGAACATATTTGGTCAAATTTTATTTTTTAAAAAAATAATTATTAGAATTTTCGGACTTGTTTCTCACGGTAGATATCGAAAATTTAATAGCTTACATATAGAGGGATCAGAAATTTTAAGAAATTTACCAGATAGTAATGTTTTATTTATTTCTAATCATCAGACCTATTTTGCCGATGTAGCCGCTATGTTTCATGTTTTCAATGCTTCCTTAAAAGGTAGAGATGATAATATTAAAAATGTTGGTTACATTTGGAGCCCTAAATTAAATATTTATTTTGTTGCAGCAGGAGAGACTATGCGTTCTGGTATTTTACCCAAATTGATGGCTTATGGAGGTTCTGTCTCAATTGATAGAACATGGAGAAGTGCAGGTAAAAACGTGAATAGACAAGTTAAGAACTCTGACATTTCTAATATTGGTAAAGCCATAGAGGATGGGTGGGTTATTACGTTTCCTCAAGGGACAACTACTCCATTTAGGCCTATCAGAAGAGGTACGGCACATATTATAAAAACATATAAACCAATTGTTGTGCCTATTGTAATTGATGGATTCAGACGTTCTTTTGATAAAAAAGGGTTGAGAATAAAAAAACGCAATGTTTTGCAGTCTATGGTTATCAAAGAACCTTTAAATATAGATTATGAAAATGAAGAAATTGCAGATATTGTTACTAAAATTGAGTTTTCGATTGAACAACACAAGTCATTCTTAAAAGTACTTTCACCAAAAGATGCCGAAGAATATCTTAATGAAGAGGAAGAGTTGAATAAAAAAAGAAAATTTTGGACCTCTTAATTTTTTTTTATTAGTTTTATATAAAAAAGCCTCACAAACTTAATTTGCAAGGCCTTTTCAAAGTATGTTTTACTTTAAAAAAAGTTTAATTTTTTACTTGAGTTTTAAATTCATCAAATTTATTATCCTCTTTTTTAGGCCAGCTATTGTTTGATACATCTACATCTGCCGTTTCAAAATCAGGATCTATTTTAAAACTTTTTATTTCTTGAGTTGAAGAAAATACTCTTTTGACAGTATTATCATTTTTCATCCATATTTGTGAAGGGAAAGTTTCTTTTTTAGTAGTACCATCTGCATAAGTTAATTCAACAATTAATGGCATTACTAGGCCTCCTGGTTTTTCAAACTCTACAGAATAAATGTAAGCAGGAGCTTCTTTACCATCTAAATATTGATCCATTGCTTTTGGATTAGCATCTTCTTTTTTGTCAGTAATAAAGACTAAGTCACCTAAACTATCAAAGTATTGTTTATATTGTGTTTTTAACTTAACTACTCTTTCACTAGGTTTATCAGTTAAATACAAAGGCTTTACTCCTTTAATACCTATGTCTGTAACGTTCGTGGTGTAAAACCACCCTCTCCAAAACCAGTCTAAATCCATACCAGATGCATCTTCCATAGATCTAAAGAAGTCTTCAGGAGTAGGGTGTTTAAACATCCATCTTTGTGAATACGTTCTAAAAGCATGGTCAAATAGTTCTGGTCCCATAATCGTTTTACGCAAAATGTAAAGAGCTGCAGCAGGTTTAGTATATGCATTTGGCCCAAATTGTTTTACATAGTCTCCTTGTGACATAATTGGTGAGATATTAGATTGATCTCCTCCCATGTAACTAGTTATATCTTTTGCAGGATTAGAAGCAAATAACTCTGCGTCATAAGCATCCTCAGCTAAAATTTCTACAAAAGAATTTAAACCCTCATCCATCCAAGTCCATTGTCTTTCATCAGAATTTACAATCATTGGAAAAAAGTTATGGCCTATTTCGTGAATAATAACACCTAACATTCCTTTTTTCGTTCTGTCTGAGTATGTTCCGTCTGCATTTGGACGACCATAGTTGAAACAGATCATTGGGTATTCCATTCCTTGTCTTTCTGAGTGAACAGAAATTGCTTTTGGATAAGGATAATCAAAGGTTAATTTAGAATATTCAATTAAAGTAGTTGCAACAGCTCTAGTAGAATGCTCTTCCCACAAAGGATTACCTTCTTTTGGATACAAAGATACAGCCATCACTGTTTTACCATTAATATTGGTAGCCATTGCATCCCAAATATATTTTCGAGACGAAGCAAAAGCAAAGTCTCTCACTTTTTCTGCTTTAAATTTCCAAGTCTTTGTGCCAGGAGCTCTTCCTTTTTCTGTTTTTTCTGCTTCCTTTTGGGTAACAATCATTACAGGCTTATCAAAGGTTTTACGAGCGGTTGCCCAACGATTACGTTGTGTTTTTGTTAACACATCTTTTTCGTTTTGCAAAACACCTGTAGCATCTACAATATGATCTGCTGGTACTGTTAAATTTACTTCATAATCACCAAATTCTAAGGCCCACTCAGAACGTCCCCAAAATTGCATATTTTGCCATCCTTCAACATTATTATAGACAGCTAATCTAGGAAAGAATTGGGCGATAGTATAGTTGTTATTACCATCAGAAAAAGTCTCTAAACCAGAACGTCCTCCATCTACATTAATGTCATTAATTTTATAATTCCATTTAATGCTAAATTTAAAGTTTTCTCCCGGAGCTAAAGCTTTTGGTAAGTTCACTCTCATCATAGTTCTATTGATAAAATGGGATAAAGGTTTACCATTACTCTCAACTTTTTCTATGTTAAAACCAAACCCTTTACTTTCCGATAAATATTTGCTTTTAAATGAGTTCGGGGTCAACCAAGCTTCAGCACCTCCAGATTTTGCTAATGGAGTTTGAGAGTCATCCGCTCTCATATTTTGGTCTAATTGTACCCATAAATATTCTAAATTGTCTTTAGAATTATTGTAATAAGTTATTTTTTCATCACCATATATTTTGTTAGTACTTTCCTCTAAACGAATATCCATAACATAATCAACTTTTTGTTGAGAATATTGGTGGCCAGGAGCACCTGAAGCTGTATGCTGATCGTTTGGTGTCGCCAAAACATCTTTCATTTGTCTGAATTTGTTTTGGTCAATGTGTCCTTGTTGAGTTTTCTTTTTCTCTTTTTTTTCTTGCGCAATAGTGGCAGTAACAATGAAGAATAAAGAAAAAATTAGTAAAGATATTTTTCTCATTTTATATTTTTAATTAATAGTGTTAGCGAAGCTAATGATATCGTTATAAAAAAGTTGAAAAAGTTGAAAAATTTAACAAATATTTATTAAAAACCAGAATTAGAGAAGAAAAAAGCGACATCTATAGATGTCGCTTTCATATTTTTTGTGAAATTTTTAGCCTTTAATTTTACTTTTAAATTTTTCAAATTGATTCTTACTTTCTTTTGGCCAATTATTGTTAGATGTATCTACATCCGCAGTTTCTTGCTTAGGATCTATTGTTATTTTGGAAAGTTCTTTCGAAGTAGAATACACTTTTGTTACCTCTTTGTCATTATACCTCCAAATTTGTGCAGGATATACTTTTTTTTCACTTGATCCATCTTTATACGTAAATTGAACTATAATTGGCATTACTAATCCACCGGGTTTATTATATGTAATTTCATAATGATATTTTGAATCTTTTCCCTTTTTAGCACCAAAACTTAAGCCTTCTGTTTTGTCTTCAATAAAATTAACGTTATCTCCGACTATTTTGGTATGATATTTTTTTACACTTTTAATACCAATATCATTTACATCAGTGGAATAAAACCAACCTCTCCAGAACCAATCTAAATCAACTCCAGAAGCATCTTCCATTGATCTGAAGAAATCTGCTGGAGTAGGGTGTTTAAACATCCATCTTTGCGAGTAGGTTCTAAATGCATGATCAAATAAATCGTGTCCCATAATAGTTTCTCTTAAAATCCATAAGGCCGTTGCAGGTTTACCATATGCATTATTACCAAATTCATATACATTGTCTCCTTTGGTCATAATTGGTGCAATTTTAGATTGATCTCCACTCATATATTTGACAATATTTTTTGGATAGCCCCTAGTGATAGGAAAGTTTTTGTCATAAGCCAATTCTGCTAACATTTCTACATAAGAATTTAATCCTTCATCCATCCAAGTCCATTGTCTTTCATCGGAATTTACAATCATTGGAAAAAAGTTGTGTCCAACTTCATGGATTGTTACTTTTATCATTCTGTATTTTACTCTATCAGAATAAGTTCCGTCAGCTTCTGGTCTTCCTGGATTAAAACAGATTTGGGGATATTCCATTCCCATTTGTCCATCAACAGAAATTGCCTTGTGATAAGGATAATCGAATGTGTATTTAGAGTATGTTTTTAAAGTTTGAGCAACCGCTCTTGTAGAATGTTCACCGTATAAAGGGTTTGCTTCTTTAGAGTATAAAGAATAAGCCATAACAGATTTGCCATTAATATCGACTGCCATTGCATCCCAAATAAATTTTCTGGAAGTTGCAAATGCGTAATCTCTCACGTTTTTAGCAACAAATTTCCAAGTTTTAGTTTCTTTAGATTTAGTTTTTTCTATTCTGATAGCCTCTTGTTGAGTTCTAATTAAGACAGGATTGTCGTACGTTTTTCGTGCTTTTGCTAACCTATTTAATTCATTTTTTGTGAGTACCTCTTTTTCATTTTGTAAAACTCCAGTAGCACCTAACATATGATCTTTAGGTGTTGTAATATTAACAGTATAATCTCCAAATTCTAATGCAAATTCACTTCTTCCCCAAAATTGGTCGTTTTGCCAGCCTTCAACATTATCATAAACACATAATCTTGGGAAAAATTGGGCAATTACATAATTATTATTGTTGTTTTCTGTAAAATGTTCGAAACCTGATCTACCCCCATCTTTTCTGTGATTGTTAATGTTATACCACCACTCAATTTTAAAAGAAAATGTTTTTCCAGACGCTAAGGGTTTTGGTAAATCAATACGCATCATTGTTTGGTTTATTGTGTGCGATAGTTTACTTCCGTCAATATTAGTCACGCTCATAATATTAAAACCTCCGTCAAAGGGGTTTGAGGGAAAGCTGCGGTCAAACCATTTTTTATTAATCACTTCTGGAATTTTATTGGGTGCGATATCTCGAGACTTAGAATCTTTTGCTCTTACATTTTGGTCTAATTGTACCCACAAATAAGCTAATTCATCTTTAGAATTATTATGATAAAGAATGGTTTCTTTACCCGTAATTTTTTGATGTTCGTCATCTAACACAATATCCATTATATAATCTACCTTTTGTTGGGTATAATTTACACCGGGAGCGCCAGAAGCAGTTCTTTGACTATTAGGAGTTGCCAATTCATCTTTAAGTTGTTTAAACTTATTTTGATTTGTATGTCCTTGCTTTGTAATTTTTTCTTGAGCAAATACGGATGCTCCAATAAAAAAAACAGTTAGTAATTGTAGCGTAATTCTTTTCATTTGGTTTGGATTTTATTTGTGCAAAATTTAAGGATTGCGAGAGTTAAAAAAATTAATGTTTTAATAAACCTTTATCATTTTTGGCAGTTAATAAAATGCTTTTATGTTTATCACCGTCCTTATATTTGATTAAATTTTGTTGTTCTAAAAAATGTTTCGTTAAAATTTTATTTTCAATTTCAATGCTATTTACTTCTGTTATATTTTCAATTTCTAGATAAAAATAGACGAGATCCCCCTCATATTCTTTTCCTATATAATTGAATTCTTTGGGTATATTATCAATCCTAAAATGAAGTTTTTCTTTTAAATATTTTAGAAAATAAACATTATTATCTTTTAGCTCCTTTTTTGTGTGGAGTTTTAAATCAATATTGTAATCTCTATTTAGAGCAGTTTCTATATCGTCTATAAAAACATTAATTGTTATTTGAACTGATTTTTTTTCACTTCTATATTCTATTTGAGTTAGACTCAGATAATACTTGTGAGCTGAAAAAGAAAGCAGAGGAATAATAAAAAGAATTAAATAAGATCTATTAATTTTCATTTTGGTTTTAGACAATTTTGAGCCAAATTACTCTTTTTTTATGATTTTTAAATAGGAGACACTGTCTTTCTGAAAAATTTTTATTTGTCAGAAAATCTTTCTCTATACATTTAGAGGTTTTCTATACTTAAAGGATTGGAATATTCTAAAATTGAAAATAGTTTTCTTTTTCAAACTTTAAATAATGCAAAGTGTTTATTGAAATAAGCTTATACTAGAAACGCATTCAAAAGTCCAAGGATTATATCGAGGTAAAAAACTATAAAGTAAAAATGGTCAATAAAATACCTAAAAGAATGGCAATAAACTTCTTGAGGTTAAACTTATGGTTTTCGGTACTTTCAAACAGTATAATGGTAGATATGTGAAGAAAAACACCAATAATTAGAGCAGTAATTTCTGATGCATAAGTTGTAAAAAAAAGGATTTTATCTCCGAATAACATTCCCATGGGACTCATGAATGCGAAAACTATTAAAAAAACATAAGTTGTTTTTTTCGGGTATTTAGCTTGAATTAAAAAAGTAGTTAAAACGACAGCGATAGGTATTTTATGTATTACAATTGCCCATAACAAATTATCATTGGTATTATGAATAGGTAAGCCCTCAGAAAAAGCGTGTATGCATAAACTTACAAATAATAATGTTGGAAATTCTTTTCTGTTAGTGTGAATATGAATATGACCATGTTCTGCACCTTTAGAAAAAGATTCTAAAATAGACTGAATAATAATTCCGGATAAAATAAAAATTCCTACTTTTTTATATGCTGTATTTTCAATATACACTAATGGTAATAAATGTAAGATAGTAACCGATAAAAGATAAGCTCCGCTAAATGCTAATAATAAATGCACCAATTTATTGTTTGGTTTTAAAATAAAAACCAATATTGAGCCAAAAAGAACAGAGGCTATTAAGAAAATATAACTCATTTTGCAATAAGAATTAATCGATCAGAAGTTTTGTCTTCGAATGCATTTAAATTATAATCCCCAAAAACATTTGTAATTGTAAAACCAACTTTTTCAAAGAAAGTCGTCATTTTATCTAGATCTAAATATTTCACTTGTTCTGTGTAAGAGTGATTTTTTCCATCGGCAAAAAATGAAATATGCTTTAGAATAAAACCATTTTTAATTTCTCTTTTAATGTTAAAAGTAATCGAGTTCACTACTTTTATTTCTTTAGCAACTATATTTAATTTTACTTTTTCAGCATTCAAAAAATCGAACACAAAGAAACCATCTTTTTTTAAACTTTGTTTAATGTTATTTAGAATTAAAATATCTTCTCTATCATCTTCAAAATAACCAAAACTAGTAAATAGATTAAATACGGCATCGTACTTACTCTTAAATGGCGCACGCATATCTTGTACTTTAAAATTTAACGTCTTGTTCTCGAACTTTTTTGCTAATTCAATGCTATTTGCAGCCAAATCTCCGCCAGTGACTTTATAACCTAACGAATTTAAAAATACAGAATGACGACCTCTACCACATGGTAAATCTAAAATATGAGTTTCTTTTGATAAATTTAAAAAAGCAGTAATATGCTTCATAAACAATTGCGCTTCATCATCATTTCTGTCTTTATAGAGAATATGATAATATGGAGTGTTAAACCAATCTGTAAACCAATCTTTTGTTTTCATTTATATAAAATTGCAATAATCTAATCTTAATGCTTTACTAAATTTGGTTTATAATTACTTGAACCTTGTAATTGGAAAGCTTTCGAATTACAGACTGTAAAAGTAACTAAATCTTACGTTTCAAAAAATGAAAAATTTAATTACTATTTATCCTATTAATAAAATGTATTTTTGCAGTCAATTTTATGAGTATGAACAAAGATTTTAAAATGACAGCAACAACACTTTTTGGTTTAGAAAGTGTTTTGGCAAATGAGTTAAAACAACTTGGAGCTCAAGATGTTAAAGAAGGCATCAGAGTGGTTTCTTTTAGGGGTGATAAAGGTTTTATGTACAAAGCAAATATTGCTTTAAGAACCGCTGTAAGAATTTTAAAACCAGTAAAAGTTTGTAAAATTTATGATGAAGAAGACTTGTATGAAGCAATTCAGAAAATAAAATGGGAGAATTATTTAGAAACTGATGGTACTTTTGCAATTGGTGCAGTAGTAAACTCAAAGAATTTTACATCAAATTCACATTATATCTCTCTAAAGTCGAAAGATGCAGTTGCAGATTATTTTCGTCATAAATATAGTAAAAGGCCTAATGTAGATTTGGATTATCCAGATTTAAAAATTCATATTCACATTCATAAAGAATGGTTAACTGTTTCTTTAGATTCTTCAGGAGATTCTTTGCACAAAAGGGGGTACAGAACAGCAACTAATATTGCGCCAATAAACGAAGTCTTGGCTGCTGGTATGGTTTTATTGTCTGGTTATACAGGTGAAGAAAATTTTATAGATCCAATGTGTGGCTCGGGTACAATTTTAATTGAAGCTGCAATGATTGCAAATAATATTCCTGCTAATATCAACAGAAAATTATTTGCGTTTGAGAATTGGAAAGACTATGATGAAGATTTGTATTTTACAATTCAAGATGCGCTATTAAAGAAAATTCGTTCTTCTCATTTTAAAATTATGGGATTCGATAAAGCGCCTTCGGCTGTGCAGAAAGCGCAAGCAAATATTGAAAACTCGAATTTGAGTGAGTTTATAGGAGTGCATCATGTCAATTTTTTTAACTCCAAGAAAGAAGTATTTGGTAACACTACCATTTTATTTAATCCACCTTATGGTGAGCGTTTAAATATAGATACAGAAGAATTTTATAAAAAAATAGGAGATACATTAAAACACAATTATCCCGGTTCAATGGCTTGGCTAATAACCTCAGATACAGACGCTTTAAAATGCGTAGGCTTAAGAACGTCCAAAAGAATTGCTCTGAAAAATGGAGATTTAAACTGTAAGTTTGTTAAATACGAATTGTATGAAGGAACACGTAAGTTTAAGGCAAAAAAAGAGATTTCTGACACAGATACTGAAGCAAACCACGAAAAATAAGATTGCTTTAAACTTAAATCATAAAAAAAAAACCGAAACATTTACGTTTCGGTTTTTTTTATGATTTTTATTTTCTTTTTTTCTGTAATGCTTGCTGTTCTTGGGCTTGCTTCATAGCTTCATCGATTTTTTGACGAAATTTACTCTTTGCTTTTTCAGGTTTCTTTTTGTTTTCCTCAATTTGTGCATGAATCTTGTCTTCATCAATTATATAGTTTTTAATCACTAACATTATCGTTATGGTTAATAAGTTAGATATAAAGTAGTATAAACTTAAACTACTCGCATAATTATTAAAGAAGAACAACATCATAATAGGAGAGAAGTAAATCATATACTTCATCATTTTTCCCATATCTGGCATACCCTCTTGCGCTGGTGCTTGCATGTTTGCTTGTTGACTTTGATTCATTTTCATATAAAAGAAAATGGCAATAGAGGCTAATATTGGAAATAAACTTACATGATCTCCATAAAACGGAACATTAAAAGGCAATTTGTAAATGATATCATAAGAAGATAAGTCATTTGCCCATAAAAAGTTTTGTTGTCTAAGAGCTAAGTTCGTAGGGAAAAATTTAAATAATGCAAAGAATACAGGCATTTGAAGTAATGCAGGTATACAACCAGAAAGCATACTTACTCCTGCTTTTCGTTGAATCGCCATAGTTTCTTGTTGACGCTTCATAGCATTCTCTTTTCCAGGGTATTTCTCATTTAAAGCAGTTAATTCAGGTCTAATAACCTTCATTTTTGCACTAGATAAATAAGACTTGTAAACTAAAGGAGACATGATAATTCTAACAACAATTGTCATTAAAATAATAATTAATCCAAAATTAGATAAGAACCCTTTTAAAAAGTTAAAAACAGGATAAAATATTGTTCTGTTTAAGAAACCGAAAATACCCCAACCTAGATCTGCCGTCTTGTCTAAATCTGTTCCTTTAAACTGCTCTCCACTTAAAAGATTATAATCACTCGGTCCGTAAAACCACTTCATGTTATAATTTAATTCGCCATTAGTTAACGCTAAGGGGGCCTTGAATTCATAACGTTTTGTATATACAGAGTCTATTTCCTCATTTTTCACTAACTCTGTTGAGGTAACGGTGGCATTATTAAAAGGAGTGTCTGATAATAGGCTCGATGAAAAGAAATGTTGTTTGTAAGAGACCCAATCTACATCATTTATTAATTCTGTATTACCAACATTTAAGTAATCTACCTCACCCTCTGTTTTGTAATAAAGATGAGAGTACATTGTATTTTCAGTCTTTAAACTTTTTTCATGTCTATACCCATCTAAAGACCAATCTAAATTAATCGTGTTAGATGAATTAATAATAGTACTTAAACCTTGAGAACGAACAGCAAAATTTATCAAATATTCACTTGGGTTTAATGCATATTTATATTCTAAAAACTGAGATTCAGAAACTTTTAATTTCATTGAAACGATTGTACTTTCTCCATTTTTAGAAATATTTGGTTCAAAGAACAGATCTTTTGTGTTTAAGATTCTGTTGTCTGTTGTACCAAAATTGATGTTAAAAGAAGCATTATTATCCTTTATCATATATAATGGTGAGGAATCGTATGTTTTGTAGTTCTTAATTTCGGCCTCTATAATTTGTCCACCTTTATTATTAATCACAAGTTTAACCAATTCATTTTCTAAAACAGTAGTTCCTTCAGCACCATTAATAGCACTTTGTGCAAATGCTCCAAAATTGTTTGTTAAGGCTATTCTCTTTAAAGAATCATTTTCAAAAACAGGACTGCTTGTCGCAGTGGTATTTATTGTATTTTCAGTTACGTTTTGAACTTGCTCATTTTTTGTTGAGGAGTCATTAATTTCTTCTGGTTTATTAATATTCATCCAGTATAATAAAATACCGCCTAATAATATCATTCCTATGAAGGAGTTGAGATCGAATTTCTTTTTTTCCATATGTTATTTTTAAATGTCAACCTGTCATTTAATTTTTGATATTTAATGACAAATGTTGTTGAAAAGCAGTTTATCTGTTCATTTTTATGCTTCTCCTACTTTGTTTATTAATAGCTCAAATATTATTCCCTTTTTAGTATGATTCTTTAAAAGCAGCTGAGAGTTATCGATTTCAAATACTCTTAACTAGTCACGACTAGTTTTTAGATTGCTCTAAAGCCGCTTTTATAAAATCTACAAATAATGGATGTGGATTTAATACCGTACTTTTATATTCAGGATGGTATTGTACACCAACAAACCAAGGATGAGCTGGTATTTCTACAACTTCTACCAATCCTGTTTTAGGATTAATACCTGTAGCTTTCATTCCTTTAAGTTCAATTTGTTGTAAATATTTATTATTAAACTCATAGCGATGTCTGTGACGTTCGCTAATGTTTTTAGATTTATAAGCCTTGTATGCCTTATAGTTTTCTGTAAGTTCACAATCCCATGCACCTAAACGCATTGTTCCTCCTTTTTCAGTAACATCTTTTTGGCTTTCCATTAAGTTGATAACAGGATTTTTACAATCCTTTTTCATTTCTGTAGAAAAGGCATCTTTTAAATCTAATACGTTTTTAGCATATTCGATAACAGCCATTTGCATTCCTAAACAAATTCCAAAGAAGGGAATATTATTTTCTCTTGCATATTGTACTGATTTTATTTTCCCATCAATTCCTCTATCACCAAAACCGGGAGCAACTAAAATTCCGTTGACGTCTTTTAATTGTGCTTCAACATTATCTGTGTTTAAATTTTCAGAATGAACCCAACGCACTTTTACCTTAGTTTCATTAGATGAACCTGCATGAATAAAAGCTTCAGTAATTGATTTATAAGAATCTTGTAGCTCAATGTATTTACCAATTAAAGCAATTTCTACTTCATGTTTTGGATTTTTATGTTTCTGTAAGAAGTTATTCCAAACTTTTAATTCTGGTTCTCCTTTAGAACATAATTTTAACTTTTTTAGAACAACAGAGTCTAAACCTTGTTCTAACATTAGGTTAGGGACATCGTAGATTGTTTCTGCGTCTATAGATTGAATAACATCTTCTTTCTTTACGTTGCAGAATAAAGCAAGTTTGCGTTTAATTTCATCAGAAATTTCGTGTTCTGTTCTGCACACTAAAATATCTGGACTAACACCACTTTGCATTAACATTTTAACAGAGTGTTGTGTAGGTTTTGTTTTTAACTCCCCTGCTGCGGCTAAGTAAGGCACTAATGTTAAATGAATAACAATAGCATTTTCTGATCCTTTTTCCCAAAGCATTTGTCTGACAGACTCAACGTATGGTAAAGATTCAATATCACCCACAGTTCCGCCAATTTCTGTAATGACGATATCATAATCACCAGTTTCACCTAAAATTTGAATTCTACGTTTAATTTCATCAGTAATATGAGGGATCACTTGTACTGTTTTTCCTAAGAACTCGCCTTTACGTTCTTTATTAATTACAGATTGATAAATTTTACCTGTAGTAACGTTATTGGATTGGCTGGTAGGAATGTTTAAAAAACGCTCATAATGACCAAGATCTAAATCAGTTTCTGCTCCATCATCTGTAACATAGCACTCTCCATGTTCGTATGGATTTAAAGTTCCTGGATCTATATTAATATATGGGTCTAGTTTTTGGATAGTTACAGAAAATCCTCTTTGCTGCAATAATTTGGCTAAAGAAGCTGCAATAATTCCTTTTCCAAGTGATGATGTTACGCCTCCGGTTACAAAAACGTATTTAGTGTTACTCATGGTATTCTTAGGTTTGGGCAAAAATAGTAACTCTAGTATTTATGGCAAATAAAAAAGGCAAAAACATTTGTAAAAAATGTTCTTTAGTGTTGAGTTAAAATATTTTATTTTTTTTTGAAATAGTGTTTGTCAAAAATAAAAACAGTTGTATATTTGCCAACGCTTAAAAGTAGTTAAATTATTTTAAGTAATAGTTAGTAATTAAGAAGACACTTTAAAAAAATACATATAATGCCGAAAAGAACGTACCAACCGTCAAAGAGAAAGAGAAGAAATAAACATGGTTTCATGGAGAGAATGGCTTCTGCTAACGGTAGAAAAGTATTAGCTCGTAGAAGAGCAAAAGGAAGAAAGAAAATTTCTGTTTCGTCTGAAACTAGACATAAAAAATAAATGGTTAACATTTGTTGATATATATGAGGTGTTACTTTTTTAAGTAACACCTTTTTTTATACCCAAGCATTAACTATTTTTACTAAATAAATAAGTATACAACTACAACTACAACAACTAAAACACAATGCCAAAAAGAAAAGACCTCAAATCAGTTTTAATTATCGGATCTGGACCTATTGTTATTGGACAAGCTTGTGAATTTGATTATTCTGGTTCACAATCACTCCGTTCTTTAAGAGAAGATGGAATTGAAACAATTTTAATTAATTCGAATCCTGCAACTATTATGACCGACCCCTCGATGGCTGATCATATTTATTTGCTTCCTTTAACAACAAAATCTATTATTCAAATTTTAAAAGAGCATCCACAAATTGACGCTGTTTTGCCTACTATGGGTGGGCAAACTGCATTAAATTTATGTATTGAAGCAGATGATAAAGGAATTTGGGAAGATTTTAATGTGAATTTAATAGGTGTTGATATTGACGCCATTAATATTACTGAAGACAGAGAACAGTTCAGAGAATTAATGATTAATATTGGAGTGCCAATGGCGCCTCAAGCAACAGCTACATCATTTTTAAAAGGGAAAGAAATTGCTCAAGAGTTTGGTTTCCCATTAGTTATTCGTTCTTCATATACTTTAGGTGGAGCAGGAGCTTCTATTGTATATAAGGCAGAAGATTTTGATCAACTATTAAGTTTCGGTTTAGAAGCATCACCAATACATGAGGTGATGATTGACAAAGCGATGATGGGATGGAAAGAATATGAGCTAGAGTTATTGCGAGATAAGAACGATAATGTTGTTATTATTTGTTCTATCGAAAATATGGACCCTATGGGAATTCATACCGGAGATTCTATCACGGTTGCCCCAGCAATGACACTTTCTGATACTACATTTCAGAAAATGCGTGACATGGCAATTCATATGATGCGTTCTATTGGAGATTTTGAAGGTGGTTGTAACGTACAATTTGCGGTTTCCCCAGACGAAAAAGAGGACATTATTGCTATAGAAATTAATCCACGTGTTTCTCGTTCATCTGCATTAGCGTCTAAAGCAACGGGGTATCCTATTGCAAAAGTAGCTACAAAATTAGCGATTGGTTATACATTAGATGAGTTAGAAAATGGAATTACAAAATCTACATCAGCATTATTTGAGCCAACTTTAGATTATGTAATTGTAAAAATACCTCGTTGGAATTTTGATAAATTTGAAGGTTCAGACAGAACTTTAGGTTTGCAAATGAAGTCTGTTGGAGAAGTAATGGGAATTGGACGTTCTTTCCAAGAAGCATTGCATAAAGCAACACAGTCGCTAGAGATTAAACGTAATGGTTTAGGTGCAGACGGAAAAGGTTACACAGATTATGACCAAATTATAGAGAAATTAACCAATGCAAGTTGGGACCGTGTTTTTGCTATTTACGATGCAATTGCAATCGGAATTCCACTAAGTCAGATTCATGATATCACAAAAATTGATATGTGGTATTTAAAGCAATATGAAGAGTTATTTCAATTACAAAAAGAAATTTCTACTTATACAGTTGAGACAATTCAAAGAGATTTGTTGTTAGAGGCTAAGCAAAAAGGTTACGGAGATAGACAAATAGCGCATATGCTAGATTGTTTAGAAAGTGAAGTTTATACCAAGAGGGAAGAATTAAAAGTACAACGTGTTTTTAAATTAGTAGATACCTGTGCGGCTGAGTTTAAGGCAAAAACTCCTTATTATTATTCAACTTTCGAAAATGAAATTGAAACTGCAAACGGAGAAATAACCATAGCAAACGAGAGTATTGTTACTGATAAAAAGAAAATTATTGTTTTAGGTTCTGGACCCAACAGAATTGGTCAGGGAATAGAGTTTGATTATTGTTGTGTACACGGTGTTTTAGCAGCTTCAGAATGTGGTTACGAAACAATTATGATTAATTGTAATCCAGAGACCGTTTCTACAGATTTTGATACAGCTGATAAATTATATTTCGAACCTGTTTTTTGGGAACATATTTATGACATTATTCGTCACGAAAAACCAGAAGGAGTTATTGTACAACTCGGTGGACAAACAGCCTTAAAGTTAGCTGAAAAATTAACAAAATACGGAATAAAGATTATCGGTACTTCTTTCGAAGCTTTAGATATAGCAGAAGATAGAGGAAGGTTTTCAGCGATGTTAAAAGATAATAAAATTCCTTTTCCCGAATATGGTATCGCAGAAACTGCAGATGAAGCTCTAGTTTTAGCTGATAAATTAAATTTTCCAATTTTGGTGAGACCCTCTTATGTTTTAGGAGGGCAGGGAATGAAAATTGTAATCAATAAAGAAGAATTGGTAAAGCATGTCGTTGATTTACTTGGTAGAATGCCTGGTAATAAATTATTGTTAGATCATTACTTAGATGGGGCAATTGAAGCAGAAGCAGATGCCATTTGTGATGCCGATGGTAATGTGTATATAATTGGTATTATGGAGCATATAGAACCTTGTGGAATTCATTCTGGAGATTCTAATGCAACTTTACCAGCTTTTAATTTAGGTGAATTTGTAATGCAACAAATTAAAGATCATACACGCACAATTGCAACAGAATTAAAAACTGTCGGTTTGATAAATATTCAGTTTGCAATTAAGGATGATGTTGTTTATATTATAGAAGCAAACCCAAGAGCTTCTCGAACAGTTCCTTTTATTGCCAAAGCTTACAAAGAACCTTATGTAAATTATGCAACTAAAGTAATGCTAGGTCATAATAAAGTATCAGATTTTAATTTTAATCCTCAATTAGAAGGGTATGCAATTAAGCAACCTGTTTTCTCATTTAATAAATTCCCTAATGTTGATAAAAAACTAGGACCAGAGATGAAATCGACAGGAGAAAGTATTTTGTTTATTGATAGTTTAAAAGATGATGCATTTTATGATTTATATTCAAGACGTAAAATGTACTTGAATAAATAAAAAGTAACATTTTTGATATTTTAAAAAAAAGCATCCAATTTTGGATGTTTTTTTGTTATTAATTTTAATGTATTTATTATTTATCCCTTTTGTAGTATTTCTTGTTTTTTAATTTTAAAGAATAGGTTTAAGGTAATAGCTGTAACAAATTACCTTTATGATCTGCTTTTTATTGCATAACACAATAAAATAAGGGTACTAGCTTACATACAGGTCGTTCATTACTTATTTTTTAAAAGTTGTACAATTTTTAAGACTTTATTGTACAATATTTTTATAAATATTGTACAACTTTTTTATTTTTATTGTACAACTTTTTATATTTCAATACGTAAGAGTCTTCTAAAAGTATAAATAGAATTTTTTAAAAGATACTAATGAAGTTTTTTATTCACTAGCTAACGAATCAATCACGCATACAAATTAAAAATAGTCTAAATGAAAGTTCAGAAATTGCACCTGACTCAAAATATGGATAGAAGTATCTATTTTAAAAATATAG
>JAQXAP010000061.1 GCA_029252865.1 Polaribacter sp. | reverse complement strand
GAACTTCCTTATACAACTACAGGAACAGAGTGGCAAACAATTACCCTAGATTTTCCTAGTGGATTAGGTACATACCCAACTCTAATTTTCTTTGTTGATTCAGGAGATGCCAATGCAGGAGTTTCAGATACTTATTTAGTAGATGATATTAGTATTGGAGCTACTGTTGGTGGAACAGATGCTACGTTAATCGATTTATTAGTTGATGGCACAACAATAACTGGATTTGACCCAAATACAATTAATTACACTGTGGAAGTAGCAGAAGGTACTACTCAAGTTCCAGTAGTGAGCGCCCAGAGGAATGATATAGATGCAACTGCAGTTATTACAACAGCTACTTCTTTGCCAGGTGATACAACAATAGAGGTAACCGCTGCAGATGGTACAACTAAAAAAACATACACAATTTCATTTAAATATCCTGTAATATTTCCTTTTGATTTCGAAGGATCTTCTACAGATTGGACTGGAGACGGCTCTACAGTATCAGTAAGTGATAATGGGGAACTACAAATAGTTGGTAATGGTGGTGCATGGGATAATGCTCAAGTAATGTTTACTTCTCCTGTTGATCTTTCAGATGATGATAATAACACGTTAAGATTTTCTTTTCAATCTACAACTGCTGAAGATGGCGAGGTACACCAGCATGGAATTAGTTTTCAAGAGACCGCAAATGGAGCCGGTGGAAGTTATGAAGTTAATTTTCAGACTACAGGAAAAGAAGTTGCAAATATTGAATTAGATTTCGAGGCAGGATTGGGAACAAGTAAAAAGTTCGTAATTTTTACAGATGTCGGAGATTTAGGTTCTATAAAGGCAACACCGAATGTAAATGGTACAGATACTAGTGCTATGTCAGGTACTTATATTGTAGACAATATAACATTAGGTGCAACTGTACTTAGTATAAAAAACAATAGTGTTTTAGATTTTTCTATGTATCCAAATCCTACTTCTAACATGTTAAATATTTCTGCAAAAGAAACTATTCAAGACACACAGATTTTTAATGTATTAGGTAAAAATGTGATGAATGTTAAAGTAAATAACAGAAAAGCATCAATAGATGTAACTAATTTAGCTACAGGTATTTATTTAGTTAAATACAGTGTTAATGGTACTATAGGTACTGCTAAGTTTGTAAAACAATAAAAAGAATTTAATTATTCTAATTTTAAACGCTCAAATTAACTTTTGAGCGTTTTTTTATGCTTTAAAGTTTTCGCTTGTTTATGAGTTCTTCTTGTTATTTATTTACCAATACAGAAATTACCAAAAATATGGCCTAAAATATCTTTATCAACATCATACTCACCAGTAATGTTACCCAAATGACGCAAACATTCTCTTATATCGATAGAAAATAAATCTGTACCAATTTCTAAATCAATACCTCTTTGAACAGAAGAAATTGCTGTTAATGCATTATTCAAAGCTTCAAAATGTCGTGAATTGGTAACAATTGTTTCGTTATTACTCAAAGCACCAATATTAACTAAAGAGGTTAATTCAGCTTTTAAAGCTTCGATGCCTGTTTTATTTTTAGCAGAAAGCAAAATTAAATTATCAATTTCAGATTCTAAAATAGAAGTATCATGACAAGATAACGTATCAATTTTGTTTGCTATTACTAATAAGCGTTTGTTTGGGAAACGCTCTTTTATTGTTTCTATTTCTTGTAAAAATTTTGCACTATTATAAATAAATGTATTAGCATCAATTAAGAAAATAATTAGCTGTGCATTATCCGCTTTCTCGTACGCTTTTTTAATTCCAATATTTTCTATAATATCTTCAGTTTCTCTAATTCCTGCGGTATCTATAAACCGGAATGAAACCCCTTTAATGATAATTTCATCTTCGATAGCATCTCTAGTTGTACCTGCAATATCAGAGACAATTGCTTTTTCTTCGTTTAAAAGCGCATTTAATAACGTAGATTTCCCAACATTTGGTTCTCCTATAATCGCAACAGGAATCCCATATTTCATCGCATTTCCAAAAGAAAAAGAATCAATTAAACGTTTTAATACAAATGTAATTTTTACTACCAATTCTTTAAATTTTGTTCTGTCTGCAAACTCAACATCTTCTCCCGAAAAATCTAGTTCCAATTCAATTAAAGCAGCAAAATCTAATAATTGGACACGTAACTCTTTTAATTCATTCGCAATACCACCGCGCATTTGCTGAATTGCCATTTGGTGACTTGCGGCAGAGTTAGAAGCAATAACATCGGCAACAGCTTCTGCCTGGCTTAAATCCATTTTACCATTTAAAAACGCTCGCATGGTAAACTCACCATTATCAGCCATTCTACACCCGTTTTGTAAAAATAATTGAATAATTTCTTGTTGAATAAAACTTGAACCATGACAAGAGATTTCAACAATGTTTTCACCTGTGTAAGAATTAGGATTTTTAAAAACTGACACTAAAACCTCATCTAAAACAATATCGTTTTGTACGATATGACCTAAATGTATCGTATGAGTTTTCTGGTTTTTTATTGATTTACCTTTTTTAACAGATTTAAAAAAAGAATCAACAATATCAATAGAATTTTTACCAGAAAGTCTAATTACAGAAATAGCTCCAACACCTGCAGGAGTTGCCAAAGCAATAATAGTATCGTTTTTAATCATATTGCAAATATACACAGCTTAATTAATTCGAAATACCATTTTTATCTTAAAATTATCAGGTGATTTACTATTTAAACTTACGTGAATTATATTTTTTCAACAAATTAACATTTTGATTATTATTCAAATACAAAGTCAAAACCTAAACTAGAACCACAAAGTTATACAAGCGGTTATTAGCAGTTAAATAATAAATCAATTATTAGATTTGCTCTGTGGTAAAGGAGGTTTTATTATTGCTTTAATTTTGTGCTTAATTAGTAAAGACAGAGTATTTGGCAGGGTGTTAGCGATAAACCAATGTTTAACTTTAAAATATCAATATTTATATATTTTTTATAACATCTTCATATTCGAAGAAAAAAGTTTCAAATTTCGGCATTGTTTCCATAAAGAATTCAAAACAATCTCTCCAAGTATTTTTATTATAAACACTAAATTTCCCTTCAAAATGAACATAAATTCGATGAATTTTTTTTCCACTTTCTAATTCATAATCATCATTAAAAATAATTTTAGGAAGCTCATTTTCTAACAATGATTTTAAAGATGTCATTTTATCAAAATAGAGAAGGTTTATTAATTCTTCAGGATTTTCAATATCCAAACAAACCATTGCTTTCTTCCTGTCTGCAACAAATTTAAATGAGAAACCTTTTATTTTTGTATTGTACAATAACCATTTCCTTGGAAAAGATTTTCCAAAGCTTGTCCAAAATTCCTTCCGTAATTTTGCAGATTCTTCTTTAGAGAACATATTCTATTATTGATTTCAAGGCTGTATTGTTTTCTCTTTTGGATATATAATTATCCATGAATTTTAGCGACATTTCCGCGTTCACGCATTAATTCTGCTTCAAAAGCCAACAAAGCATTCCATTTTTTATCTACAATTTCTTTGTCTTGGTATTCTCTAGCAAACTTTAAAAAAGTAGTATAATGTCCGGCTTCTGAGACCATTAAATTATTGTAAAACTTACACAATTCTTCGTCTTCCATGTTTTCAGAGAATATTTTAAAACGTTCACAACTTCTCGCTTCAATTAAGGCTGCTACCAGTAAACGTTGCACTAAGGCATTTGTTCTGTCTTTTGTCTTATTAAAGAATTTTTGTAATTTAATTGCGTAGTCATTCTTTTGCTCTCTTCCTAAAACCATTCCGCGTTTTACCATTAATAAATGAACCATTTTAAAATGTTGCATTTCTTCAATAGCAATATTGCTCATCTCTTTTACAAGTTCTGTTTCTTCAGAATAATTAATAATTATTGAAACAGCATTAGAGGCTGCTTTTTGCTCTAAAAAGGCATGATCTGTAAGTATCTGTTGTAAGTTGTCTTTGGCAATATCTGCCCAAGAAGTTTCTGTTTCAAATTGTAATCCTAACATACTAATTAGATTTGTTTTTGTAATCCCATACCAAAATAGGCAAGTGCTTTAATTTCTTTTACACTAGATAAACGTTCATGACCAATTATTAAAAGTCCGTTTTGATTTGATTCAATATGGTATTGCTTATTGCTTTCGAAAAACAAAATTAATTCATCTGTAAAAAATGCTCTAATTTTTTCTTCATTTTTTCCAGCTAAATAAAACCGCTTTCTAAAATCAGGATGAGCATCAATATTAATATCATTGTAACCGGCAAAATCTAAAATGTATTCAAAAATACCCTCCCTATCTAAAGTAAAATTAGGAATTGGTTTTAAAGTACGAATGTGAAGCATGGTGGCTTTGATGACTTGTTTTGCAATCATTTCACCTTCACTAAACTTGACATCAAAAATAGAACAGTCTTTATTTGAAAGCACATTAGAAACTTTATCTATTTTACGAGTTTTAAAATAACCGAAAGTTGGTAATTCTTCCATTTCTTGTGCGGAAAAAGCTTCGTACTTCCAATTCATTTCTTCACTAACATCTTGAATCAATTTTTGTCTTTTAGTTAAAACTCCATCTTTAGGAATAATTTGTCTTGGTAATATTTTACGCAAGGCGAATGGATGTTCACTTCCAGATTTAGAATCATCTAAACCAATTACTTCAAAGTGCCCACCTTTTCTATTGAAAGAAGCTGAGTAGTTACTCATATTTTCCATTACGGAATGATCCACAAAATCGCATAAGGAAAAATCAATGATGGCCTCTTCTGTCTCTGGAATTTGATCTAGTTTAGACTTTAATTTTGTATAATTTAAGAAACTAGAAAAATTCTTTACACTCACATAGTATTTTTCTTCTTCTTTAAACATTAAAACATTTGGTTTTAACATGTTTTTTAAAAATAAAAGAATGCTTTTGTTTATGATAACATGAATAAGAAATGTAATTAAAATACCAACAATTATTCCTGTAATTAAACTCGTTGTAATGGTTGTTAGTAGGGTAACCAAAAATATAATTAATTGCTCAGATCCAATGCTAAATACTTTTTTAAGATTTTCTGGAGATGCTAATTTATATCCAGTATAGACTAAAATAGCGGCTAAAGCTGGTAATGGAATTTTACGCAATTCAGTAGCAAATAATAATATAAAAGCAATTAAAAATGTTGCATGAAAAAGGTTTGCAGACCTATTTGTACCTTTATTATTGACATTTACAGAACTTCTCGCAATTACAGTAACTACATTTAATCCCCCAAGGAAACCGCTAATTACTGTTGCTAGACCGAGGGCGCGAATATCTTTATTTATATTAGATCTTCTTTTTAACGGATCCAATTTATCAACGGCTTTTATGCTTAACAAACTTTCTATACTTGCAATTAAAGTAATCGCAATTACAGCGTTTATAAAATCTACGTGATAAACTTTTCCAAAATCAGGAAAAGCAAAATTTGATAAAATGTCGTTAGGTAAAGCAATTAATAAGCTTTTATCAATAGGATATTTTGATGAAGAGACCAATTCAAAATAATAATACATTCCCACACTTAAAACAACTATCCACATCGGTGCAGGAATTAACTGAAAATATCGATTTCTTATTTTACTATAAAAAATCATAATTAGTAGACTTCCAATTCCCACTAAACCACCATAAAACATGCTTGAATTGTCTGTGTTAATTAAGACTCTAATTCCTTCAGGAATTTGAATTAATAGTTCTATTATGCTTCCTTTGGCTTCAAGATTTCCAAACATAACATGAATCTGTTTCGCAAAAATACCAATCCCGATAGCTGCTAACATTCCTTGTATTGCAGATCCAGGAAAGAAATCGCCTAAAGAGCCCAATCTTAAAAATCCAAGAATAACCATGATCACTCCTGAGATAACAATTGCCGCCAATGTATATAGAAAACCTTGTTGCATATTACCTTCACCTAAAGTAGTTATTGCCGCCAAAATAACAACGACTAAACCATTTCCAGGACCGGTAATAGTTACATTAGAACCTCCAATAAAGGCAACAACAATACCACCAACAATGGCAGCAATAATGCCAGAGATAGGAGGTGCACCTGAGGCTAATGCCAAACCTAAACCAAGCGGAAGTGCAATTAATGAGACCACAAAACCAGAAAACAGATTTTTTGGTATGTCACTTACAAAATTTTTATAAATATGTTGATTTTGCATCTATTTTACAATTAAAACATCGGTTGGTAACTCAGATAAAATATACTCAATATCATGGGGAAATATTCGGTCGAAGAAACCGAGTTTGCCAGGAGCATTCATGATTAGTAAATCTGCTCTTTTCACTTTTGCATAATGCCCTATAGAATACCCTCTTTTTCCAAAAATACTTTGTGTTTTTACTGTAATTTTTTTTTGATTTATGTCATCTAAAATATTTTTCACACGTTGATTCTCCCTCGTAGTTAATCTCTCTCTTGCAATATTTGCTTTGCGCAATGTTTTATCATCATTTACTTTTACGTGTAACTCATGTTGACTAACTTCTTCTACAATTGTAATTTTATTACAACTTAAATTTTCGGAAAAAACGAATGCTGTTTTTATAGTTTCCTCTGTTCTATCGTCCTTTAAACCATTTACTACAATGTGTTTACAAGCAACTCGTATTAGAGATGGTTTGATAAGTAATAGTACAGAGCAAGGAGATTTTCTTGTAATTTTTCGGGCAATTGAACCTACATAATATTTTAATAAATTTTCTTTTTGAATTGCTCCAAGAATAAGAAGGTTTATTTTTTGTTCAGAACAAGTCTCTAGAATTACATCTACAGGTTTACCTACTTTCCAGATAGTTTTAAAAGGTCTATTTAGAGAATCAGCTTCTGATAAAAGTGCTTTCAAATCAGATTTTTTTTTCTCAGATTTTTTGCCAACGTGAACTCCCACTAATTCAGCATCAAACATGTTTGCAAGTCTTGTGGCTTCAAATATATTTGACTTTAAGTTTGGAGAAAATGCAATACCAATTAAAATTTTATAATTTTTATGCAAGAAAGTGTTTTAAAATTTTTTTTATGAGAGGCCAATATAATGAACTTTAAAAGAAATAAAAAAACAATGTTTTTATTTTTATGATGCTTAAACATTCTTAAATTTACTTTTTAAACTCAAGATTTGGCTTATGTTAGAATTAGCAGGAATAATTATTTTAGGAATAATAGCACAATGGTTTGCATGGAAATTTAAAATACCAGCAATTCTACCTCTTATTTTAATTGGATTGTTAGTTGGACCAATTGCTGCTGAATTTTTAAGTAATGACGGTACGAAATGGATAGAACCAATATGGAATGGGAAGAATGGACTTTTTCCTGGTGATGGTTTGTATTATTTCGTTTCTCTTGCTATTAGTATTGTTCTTTTTGAAGGTGGTTTAACACTAAAAAGGAGTGAAATTAAAACTGTGGGTCCAGTTATTACAAAGTTAATAACATTGGGTTCTGCCATTACTTTTTTTGGTGCAGGAATTGTTGCTCATTATATATTTAATTTAAGCTTGGATCTTTCTTTTCTGTTTTCAGGATTAATTATTGTTACCGGACCTACAGTAATTACCCCAATTTTAAGAAATATTCCCTTGAAAAAAGACGTTTCAACTGTTTTAAAGTGGGAAGGAATTTTAATAGATCCTATTGGGGCGTTAGTGGCTGTATTAGTTTTTGAATTTATAAGTGTTGGCGGTGGAAGTGGTTTTACTAAAGTGGCTTTAATGGAGTTTGGTAAAATCCTATTATTTGGTACAACTTTCGGTTTTACGTTTGCACATGCATTGGCTTTTTCTACCAATAAAAAATTAATTCCTCATTATTTATTAAACGTAGTCTCTTTATCTGCTGTCTTATTAGTTTTTGTGTTATCCGAAATATTTGCGCATGAATCCGGTTTATTAGCAGTCGTTGTAATGGGAATGGTTTTAGGAAATGGTAAATTGGAAAATCTAAAAGAACTTTTATATTTTAAAGAATCTTTAAGTATTCTATTGATTTCAATGCTTTTTATTCTATTATCAGCAAATATAAATATTGAAGATTTAATGCTGCTGTATACATGGAAAACGGCATCACTTTTTGCAATAGTCGTATTTGTAATTAGACCATTAGCAGTATTTGCAAGTACACGAAACTCAAAGTTAAAAGTAAACGAAAAGTTGTTTATAAGTTGGGTTGGACCCCGTGGTATTGTGGCGGCAGGGATTGCTTCGTTATTCGGAAGCAAGCTAATGAAACAAGGAGTAGAAGGAGCAGAGTACATTACACCGTTGGTTTTTATGATTGTTTTAGGAACTGTTTTATTCAATGCAACAACTGCAAGATTATTTGCGAAAATGGTGGGGGTTTTTCTTAAAAGCTCGAATGCAATTTTAATTATTGGAGCTTCAAGTCCTGCCAGATTAATTGCTAAATATTTAAAAGAGAATGGTAAAAGAGTTATTTTGATTGATGCAAATAGTGATTATGTTGATAAAGCCGTTAAATCGGAATTAGAGGCCTTTAGAATTGATATTTATAATGAAGACTTATCTGACAATATAGAATTAAATGATGTTGGTTATTTATTAGCAATGACGAGTAGTGAATCGGTAAACCAATATGTATTAGATAATTTTTCAACATCTTTTGGGGAACATGGTTCATACAGATTGTCAACTTCTGATGAAATTATTAGTAGTAAAGAACCTTTAAATACTGTCTTTACGCATAAAGATGATTACATGAATTTAAGTGAGGCTTATAGAAATAACCCAAAAATTAATGAAGTACCAATAGCATCAGGAGAGGATTACAAAACAATGATTTCTAAAACGTTCAATCGAGTAAAGTCAGTGCCTCTATTTATTAAAAAAGATGATAAATTATTCTTACTGCCAGAATTTGAAAAACTTGAAGGAAGTAAAGATAATTGCACATTAATCTACCTGGGTGAAAACGTTTAATATTAATTTAAGAAAAATAACTAGACTCTATGTTTTTTGCTTCTTTAATTATTTCTTAAGGATATTTATACAAGTCTAGAATTTTAATAGCATTTTTAGTCTCAAGTTTTCCTGGCTTTATTTTGTTGAGGAAAAAGTGACTGTTATCTTCAGTTTTTTTTACTAAAGTTTTAAATACCAGAGTTTAATTAATACTCGTGTAATACAAGAATTTTACATGTCAAGCTCAAAAGCGTTTCGTAATTTTGCTAAAAGAGGGTTTATTTCTTTCATTTTATTATATTTTTCTTGTGGGGTATAAGCAAACTTTTTTTCTAAAGTTTCATTTAAGACGACAAGAATTTGAATTCCGTAGTTATTTAGTTTTTCTCTTAAAAAGTTCATTAGTTTTGGTCTTCCTTTTCTAAACTGATCCTCCATTAGCTTATTAGGTACTATAAAACTGATTTCAAAGTCTTGCCCTAATTTTGGAATATCTGTTGCTAGGATAGAAGCCATGCTTCGCTCTCCTTTTGAAATTAATGCTGTAACATACTCCTTCCAAAGTTTTTGTAAAATTTCTTGAGTAAATATGTCTTTCGGGTGATTATCAAAATTTTCTTCTTCAGCTACTTTTTTCACCACTTTTTCCTCATGAACACTTTTTAGAGTTAAAGAGGAGTTTCTTCTTTGTGCAGATTTTAAAACAGGAGTTTTGAGCTTTTGCTTTGAATCCTTTATTTCTCTGGATTTCACAATAGCAGTCTTTTCTTGACTTAGTTTCGAAATCTCCTTTACAGCAGGAGAAAGCGATTGAAAAAATGTGGCAGGAATTATGTAGTTAGCTGATTTTTTTTTTTCTCCATCAAAAGTGATAGAGGCAATTTGCATTAAGATTAATTCGACAAGCAATCGTTGATTTTTACTTGCTTTATAATTTAGATCGCAATCGTTTGCTTTATTAATGGCTTGCATTAAAAAAGGAATACTTGCTTTTGAGGCTTGTTCTAAATATTTCTTTTTAGCAGCATCACCAACCTCTAATAATTCTAATGTTACTTTGTCTTTGGCAACTAATAAATCTCTGAAATGGCTTGCTAATCCGTTTATAAAATTATGTCCTTCAAACCCTTTACCTAAAACTACATTAAATGCATTTAATACCTGAGGTATTTTATTAGATAGCATTAAATCTGTCATATTAAAATATGTTTCGTAGTCTAATACATTTAGGTTTTCGGCTACAGCTTCACGTGTTAATGTATTTCCAGAAAAACTAATAACTCTATCAAAAATAGACAACGCATCACGCATTGCGCCATCCGCTTTTTGGGCGATAATATGCAAAGCATCATCATCCGCTGTAATGTTTTCTTTTTCACAAATTACTTTCAAATAATTTTTGGCATCTAAAACACCAATTCTTTTAAAATCGAAAATCTGACAACGCGATAAAATTGTTGGAATAATTTTATGTTTTTCAGTAGTTGCTAAAATAAAAATAGCATGCGCAGGCGGTTCTTCTAAGGTTTTTAAAAAAGCATTGAAAGCTGATTGCGATAACATGTGTACCTCATCAATAATATACACTTTGTATTTACCAGTTTGAGGTGGAATACGAACTTGATCTGTTAAACTTCTGATATCATCAACAGAATTATTAGAAGCAGCATCTAATTCAAAAATATTAAAAGCAAAATCCTCGTCTGTAGAAAGTTCTAAATCTTGCTGATTAATATTTTTAGCTAATATTCTTGCGCAAGATGTTTTACCAACTCCACGCGGACCTGTAAACAACAATGCTTGTGCCAAATGGTTATTTTCTATAGCCTTTTCTAACGTGTTCGTAATGGATTGTTGCCCAATAACATCCGCAAAATTTTGAGGGCGGTATTTACGTGCTGAAACTATAAAATGCTCCATTTATTGATCTGTATTGTCTACTATTAATTTTTGTTTTAGCGCAGTAAAGCATTTTAAATAACCTTTCGACTGCGCTTGGGGTGATAAGCTCGTTTTAAATAACAAATCCCTAAACAAAAGTAAGTATCTGCTTCTTTTTTTACAAGGCAGTTTGATAAGAAAACACTAAAGTTGTAAACAACTTGTAAATAGTTGTATTTTGCAGTGACTATAATTTTAATTGAAATTTATTTTTTTATAAAAACTTTTAAAATTTTATTAGAAAGATACATATTGTTTTTAGTCAAATTTTTTATAAAGAAACTAATTATTTATTCATGAAAATATTAAATTCTGCAGCCGTTTTTAGTTTATTAATTCTTTTAATATCCTGTTTTGGTTTTACAAATAAAGAAGAAATAAAATCAAAGGAAACTTTTAATAATACACAAAATACCAAAGTTGCATATTTTGCTAGTGGCTGTTTTTGGTGTGTAGAGGCTATCTTTGAGAGTTTACATGGCGTTGAAGAGGCTGTTTCTGGTTATGCGGGTGGGCACACTTTAAACCCAACATATAGTACAATTGGAACAGGCACAACCGGGCATTCAGAAACAGTGGCGGTCTATTATAATCCAAAAGAGGTTTCTTTTAAAACCTTAGTGACCGTGTTTTTTGGTTCGCACAACCCAACTACAAAAAACGGACAACACCCTGATTATGGCTCACAATACAGATCTATTGCCTTTTATAATTCAGATGCAGAAAAGTTAATTATTGATGCTACCATAGCTAAATTAAACAAAGAGGTTTTTAATAACAA
>JAQXAP010000051.1 GCA_029252865.1 Polaribacter sp. | reverse complement strand
AAAAATATGCACTTACCTTAGGTATTAAAGCCGCAAAAAACGAAAATTTATTATTTACTGATGCTGACTGTAAACCTGTTTCTAATAAATGGATTTATAAAATGACTAAGCATTTTAATATCGAAAAAACTATTGTTCTCGGATATGGTAAGTACAAAAAAGAAAAATCATTACTAAATTTAATTGTGCGCTTTGAAACATTAATCACTGCAATTCAATACTTTAGTTATGCAAAAATAGGTTCTCCATATATGGCTGTAGGCCGTAATTTAGCCTATCATAGATCTGAATTTTTTAATACTAAAGGATTTATAAATCATATGCATATTAAATCTGGTGATGATGATTTATTTATTCAAGACGCAGCAAACAAATTAAATACAACAATTTCTATATCCAAAGATAGTTTTACAGAATCTATTGCCCCAACATCCTTTAAAGAATGGTTTTATCAAAAAAGAAGACATATTTCAACTTCAAATCATTATAAATTTAAACATAAATTCTTTTTAGGTTTGTTCTTTATATCTAAAGCAATCTTCTATCTTTTAGCTATTTTGCTTTTCTTTTTTTTCCCTTGGAAACTTATTTTATCAATATTGCTAACCTATTATTCAATACAGTTTATTGTAATAGGCTTTTCATCTAAAAAATTTAATGAATCTACAATTACCTCATTTTTACCACTTTTAGAAATAGGTCTCCTAATCTTCCACTTTTCGATATTTATCACTAATTTGTCGTCAAAACCGAATCATTGGAAATAATGGAAGAAGAACTTCAATTAAATATATCTGAAGCGAAAAAACGAACTGAATCTGCATTTAAATATTTATTAGATACGTTTTGGCCTGCCGTTTATAATTACCAATTAAAACAAACTCAAAGTGAAAATGATGCTGAAGATATTTCTATTCAAACATTTAGTAAAGCTTTTGATAGGATTAATACCTATGATGAAAAACATAGTTTTAAAACTTGGTTGATTGCAATATCTAAGAATGTTTATATCGATTTGCGACGTAAAAAAAATGTATCTATTACTACAGATACCTCAAAAGAACAAGAAGAACAAGCGTATTTAGTTGTAGATGAAAATCCAACACCAGAAGACAAAATTATTACAGAACAAAATTTAGCAGAATTATTAAAAAATATCAAAAAAATTAAACCTAAATACCAAGAAGTCATTCATTTAAGATATTTCCAAGAATTAAGTTACAAAGAAATTTCAATCAAAATTAGCGAACCAATGAGTAACGTAAAAGTTAAATTATTACGTGCAAAAAAATTACTTGCAGAGATAATTAAAGATTCTAAAGAATAAGGAAATTATTTTCATCTGTTATACACATTTAAAGAATAAATTTAATTTGGTGATAAAATATGAATACTATTTTAAAAGAAGCTGATTCATTTCAATTTTAAAACTAATATTGTGTTTAAAAAGAATTAGCAAATGGAAATAAAATGAAAAAATCATTCTTACAAACTTTGGGCCCAGGGTTGCTCTTTGCCGGAGCAGCTATTGGCGTCTCTCATTTAGTGCAATCTACGCGAGCAGGCGCAGAGTTTGGTTTTGGTTTAATTTGGGCTTTAATAATAGTTCATATCTTTAAATATCCTTTTTTTCAGTTTGGTCCTCGGTATGCTTCGGCAACAGGCGAAACATTAATAGAGGGGTATCGAAAATTAGGTAAAGGAGTTTTAATAACCTATTACATGCTTAATTTTGCTACAATGTTCACTATACAAGCCGCTGTTACCATAGTAACAGCTAGTTTAGCTTCACAACTTTTCGGATTTAATGAAAAACTAAATTTAGTAGATTGGTCAACATTACTAATGATTATTAGTATACTAATTTTAGTTTTTGGTAAATATAAATTGTTAGATAATTTAATGAAATACATTATAACTATCTTAACCATAAGTACAATTTTAGCTTTAGGTGTTGCACTATTCACTACAAAAGAAGCATTCGATGTTACTCAAATAATACCATCTGGTAAAATAGAAATCACTTTTTTAATTGCTTTTTTAGGTTGGATGCCAGCTCCTCTTGATATTTCCATATGGCATTCTATTTGGTCTATAGAAAAAGATAAAACGGCCTTTGTAAAAACAAAAAGAAAAGATGCAATTTTTGATTTTAATATTGGCTACATAAGTGCATTGTTTCTTGGTCTTTGCTTTCTTTTACTAGGAGCCCTAGTAATGTATAAATCGGGAGAAACATTTTCAAATAAAGGAACACTTTTCGCTTTTCAATTAATAAATTTATACACAAAGAATTTAGGTGAATTCTCCTATATTTTTATAGCTGTTGCAGCTTTTACAACAATGTTTAGCACAACAATTACGACTATGGATGCTTCGCCGAGAGTAATGAATAGAACCACCAAAATATTATTTGATAAAGTATTAAAACATGGCTATTGGTTTTGGATACTTTTCTTGTTTTTAGGTACTTTTTTAATTTTAAAATACTTTATGAATAATATGGGTTTATTGATTAAAACAGCAACTATTTTGTCCTTTTTATCAGCACCTTTTTATGCTATTTTGAATTTTAAATTAATAACAGGAAAACCAACTCCAAAAGAACATCAACCAGGCATTTATCTAAAAATTTTATCTTATATGGGTATTTTTTTTCTAATTAGTTTTAGTGTTTGGTTTTTAATTAACCTATAACTACTAGAAAACAATATTTTTCATTATGATCATTTCTTCCCCGATTATATTCATATTTTCAATTTTATTCCTTTTGTCTAACTTTAATTTATTCTTTAATTACGGTAGAATATAACTTCATTATTTCAAACTTTTCTTTGTAAATTTGCTTTTGAATTTAGAAATGAAATGGCAATAGAAACTTTAACACTTCCTGAAAGACCAAAAAAACCAAAATGGTTGCGTGTAAAATTACCTGTTGGTAAAAAATACACGGAATTAAGAAGTTTAGTTGATAAATATAAATTAAACACAATTTGTACCAGTGGGAGTTGTCCTAACATGGGTGAGTGTTGGGGAGAAGGAACTGCAACATTTATGATATTAGGAAATATTTGTACGCGATCTTGTGGATTTTGTGGTGTAAAAACGGGGAGGCCTGATACAGTTGAATGGGATGAGCCTGAAAAAGTTGCGCGCTCCATAAAACTGATGAACATAAAGCATGCCGTAATTACTTCTGTTGATCGCGATGATTTAAAGGATGGTGGTTCTATTATTTGGGCAGAAACTGTAGATGCTATTCGCAGAGCAAACCCAAATACAACTTTAGAAACTTTAATTCCGGATTTTCAAGGAAATACAAAGCAAATAGATAGAATTATCGATGTACACCCTGAGGTAGTCTCTCATAATATGGAAACTGTAAAAAGATTAACTCGTGAGGTACGTATCCAAGCTAAATACGATAGAAGTCTAGCCGTTTTAAAATATCTAAAGGAAAAAGGTATGCGCACAAAAACTGGTTTAATGCTTGGTTTAGGAGAAAAAGAAGAAGAAGTAATTCAAGTAATGAAAGACTTACGTTCTGTAAATTGTGATATTATTACAATTGGTCAGTATTTACAACCAACCAAAAAACATTTACCAGTGAAAGAATTTATTACTCCAGAACAATTTAAAAAATATGAAACCTTGGGATTAGAAATGGGCTTCATGTATGTAGAAAGTGGCGCTCTTGTGCGTTCTTCTTACAAAGCACATAAACACGCGATATAGAAAAATCATAAACTGATAAAAAAAGATAAAATATTCTAATAGTAATAAAAAAACCATCTCTATTGAGATGGTTTTTTTATTTTAGTGTTATTAAAGTACTTCTATTATCTTAAAACTGCTTCTAAATTCTTTTCAAAATTTTGTTGAAGCTTTTGCATAATTTTATCAATTTGTTTATCAGCCAATGTTTTTGTTTCATCTTGTAATAAAAAACTTAAAGCATAAGATTTTTTCCCTTGTGGTAATTTATCTCCCTCATAAACATCGAATAAATCCACCTCTTTTAATAATTTTTTTTCAGTTTTAAAAGCCAAATTATAGACATCATTAAATTCCACTTTAGAGTCTAATAACAATGATAAATCACGTTTAACCGCCGGAAACTTCGGTAAGTTAATTACTTTAATTTTTTTGTTTCCTGTTACATTTAAAATTGAATCCCAATTAAAATCTGCAAATAAAACTTCTTGTTTAATTCCGATTTCTTTTAGTATGGATTGTTTTACAACTCCAAATTCAACTAATTTTGTTTTACCCAAACCAAACGAGATTCCCTCAGAAAAAACATCTAGTTTTGTTGGAGAAGATTTTAACTTATTTATTCCTAATCTGACTAATAAGGAAGTAACAATTCCTTTTAGATAAAAGAAATCAGAAGTTTTATTAATGAGGTTCCAACTATTTTTGTTTCTATTTCCTGTTACAAAAAGAGTTAAATGCTTATTCTCTTGGTATTTTTGACCGTATTTGTGGTACGTTTTACCAAACTCATAAAACTTTAATGAATTATTTTTTCTGTTAATATTATATCCAACAGATTCTAAACCACTAAATAATAAAGACTGACGCAATACCTTTAAATCGTTACTTAAGGGATTTAACATTTCTACGTTAGCTTCTTGATTTATATTTTCTGATAACGAAGCATATTTAGGTTTTGTAAGCGAATTTGTCATTGTTTCATTAAAACCTAGGGCAGTTAATTGATCTGCAATAATATTTACAACTTTAGTTTCTTTATTAGAATCAAAAGAAATTGAAGTATTTAATTTATGAGAAAATTCTATATTATTATAGCCATAAACTCTTAAAATTTCTTCAATGATATCTGCCTCTCTCTGAACATCAGTTCTATAAGAAGGAATTGTTAAACCCAACCCTCCCTCTGTTTCACTATTGATTTTTATCTCTAGTGATGCTAAAATATTCTTAATTGTGTCTTTAGGAATCTCTTGTCCTATTAATCTGTATGCATTATCATATGACAAAAACACTTGAAAATCTTCAATTTTTTCTGGATAAAAATCAGAAACATCTGATGCCAATTTACCCCCTGCGTATTTTTCAATTAACAAAGCTGCTCTTTTTAATGCATATTTTGTTGTGTTGATATCAATACCTCGCTCAAAACGGAAAGAAGCATCTGTATTCAATGCATGACGTTTTGCTGTTTTTCTGACTGATACGGGATTAAAATATGCACTTTCTAAAAATATCGAAGTTGTATTTTCTGTAACGCCAGATTTAAAACCTCCAAAAACACCTGCTATACAGAGAGGGTTTGAATCTCCATCACAAATCATAATATCTTCAGATGATAATTCTCTTTCAACTTCATCCAAGGTTGTAAACTTAGTACCCTGATTTAAAGTTTTAACAAGAATTTTATTCCCTTTTATTTTTTGTGCATCAAAAGCATGTAAAGGCTGTCCCAATTCATGTAAAACATAATTTGTAATGTCTACAATATTATTTTTAGGGGTTAAACCAATCGCTCTTAGTCTATTTTGAATCCATTCTGGTGAATCTTTTACTTCTATATCAGTAATTGAAATCCCACAATAGCGGGGCGTAAATTCCTTATTTTCTACTTCAACATCCAAACGAAGAGTTCTTTCATCTACATGAAAGTCACTCACTGACGGAGAGATTAATTCTAATTTAATATCGTTTTGAATTAAGCCAGCTCGTAAATCTCTTGCTACGCCAAAGTGGCTCATCGCATCTGACCTATTTGGTGTTAAACCTATTTCAAAAATATAATCTGTTTCTATATTGAAAACTTTTGATCCTGGAGTTCCTATTGTAATATCATCATCCAAAACCAAAATTCCGTCATGACCCTTGCCTAAACCTAACTCATCTTCAGCACATATCATTCCAAAACTCTCCTCTCCTCTAATCTTTCCTTTTTTTATTTTAAACCCTTCTCCTTTATTATCGTATAAGGTCGTTCCAACTGTCGCTACCGGTACTTTCTGACCTGCATCAACATTTGGAGCACCACAAACAATTTGAATAGGTTCGCCTGAGCCAATATCTACTGTAGTTATCTTTAATCTATCCGCATTAGGATGCTGTGTGCAAGTTAAAACTTTACCTACAACAATTCCTTTTAAACTTCCTTTTATAGATTCTTTAGTCTCAATCCCTTCAACCTCTAAACCTAAATCGGTTAACAATTCTCCTGTTTTTATAGGTTCCCAATCTACCTGTAAAAATTGCTGTAACCAATTGTATGATATTTTCATATTTTATTTTTCGGGTTTATGATTTGCAAATTTAATTAAAATCTGCTTTTTATTCTCATTTTTAATTTTTAAAAAAAATAATATATTAATGATAAAAATACTCTTAGAATAATTAAGTTTCTTTTGGCTTAATTAAAATTATGGAAATAGTGAAGAATTAACTTTTCAATTATTAGTTAGAGTGATGAGGTAAAAAACTTCTTATCTAGCTTATTGTAAAAGAAATAGTAAATTTTAGCCAAAATAAAACCAATTATGATTCCAACAGCAATATCAATAGGAAAATGAACTCCTAAATACAATCTACTGTATGCAAATATTAATGGCCAAAATAATACAAAATATATGTACCTGTAATTATTTCGTAGAAGTAAAACAACAAAAACGGAGAAAAACGTTGATGTTGTTGCGTGACCAGACATAAAACTAAAACTCTGCGGTTTTATTAAAGTTCTTAATAAATGTTTAATTTCTGGGTTATTATTTGGTCGTAAACGTTCTACAGAGTTTTTAACAAGGTTTGTAAATTGATCTGAAAAAGCAACCAAAAGAATCATAGATAAAATCATAACTCCACCGCGCTTCCATCCAAAAGATTTAATTGTTAAGTAGAATAAAAGAATAAACAATGGACTCCAAGAAAGTTGATTGGTTATTATCAACCATAATGGGTCCCATTGTTCACTTCCTAAATTATTTAAGAAAATTAATAGATTTTGGTCTATTTTTATAATATCTTCAAACAAATTATTTACCTATTTTTAAAATTTCAACTTCAAATATTAAATCAGATTTGGCAGGAAAAGGTCCGTATTGAGCTTCTCCATACCCCAAATAATAGGGAATAAATAATCTTACCTTTTCTCCTTCTCTCATTGTTAAAACCCCCTCTTTAAAACCAGCAATCATTGGTTTATTTTCATCATTTAACTGGCAAACAAAAGGTTTGGATTTTGAATCTGACGTAGACTGAATCCTTTTCCCGTCTGCTGTATACAATGTATAATTAATAGTCAATGACTTAGTATCAACTATTTTTTTACCATAGGTTTTCTTTAATTTTAAAATTCGCAGTCCTGAAGAAGTTTTTAATGCTTTCACCTCGTGCATTTTAATTGAAAATTTTTCCTTGTCAATTAAGTACTTAGAGTATCTTGCATTTTCTGTTTCTTCTTCAACCTTAATACGATCTTCTTCTGAAGTTTCAAAATTATTAAATTCATTATCAAAAACTTCGGTAGCATTAAATACTTCAGCTTCTGCACCAATCTTTATGATTTTTACAGAAAAAATGGTGTCATTTTTTGTAATACTCGTTACAACTGCCATTCTAGTAGAATCTATGGACTTTCTTAAATCTAAAGAATCTTTAAATTTACTTTTTAATTCTCTTAACTGAATTGAATTAATAATAGTTTTACCAAAAACAGAATGCTTACCATCTAAATGAGGTATCGGTTTGTGTGTAATAAAAAACTGACTATTATTAGTTGTTGGCCCTCCGTTTGCCATTGAAAGAACACCCGCATCGTCATGTCTATAAATCAAATTTCCATCTGAATTCTTTGGAAATTCGTCACCAAAAACATACCCTGCATCTTTTCTTCCTCGGCTTGAAAATCCACCAGCTTGTATTACAAAATTAGGAACAACCCTATGAAAGATAATGCCATCATAGAAGTTCTTACCTTTTAAAGAATCTATCAATTTACTATTTGTTCCCTGAATTAGGGAAACAAAATTAGCAACAGTCATTGGTAAATCTTCTGCATATAACTCTAGCAAAATGTCTCCTTTGTTTGTTGTAATTTCAGCATAAATACCATTTTTTAGTCCTTTGTACTTTATTGAGTTACAAGAAACAAAAAGCAAGTAAAAAAATAGTAAGTATGATAGATTCTTCAATTAAAAAATTTTTATTTAATTTCTAGTAACTCTACTTCAAAAACAAGCGCCATGTATGGCTTAATAACTCCTGGTCTTGGGTTAGCTCCGTAAGCTAATTCTTGAGGAATAAAGAATTTATATTTAGCGCCAACATTCATTAATTGTAATCCTTCGACCCAACCTTTTATTACCTGAGTTACCCCAAATTCTGATGGCGTGCCTCTGTCTACAGAGCTATCAAAAACAGTACCATCTAAAATTGTTCCATGATAATGTACTTTAACTTTATTTTCTTTAGTGGCTTTTTTACCTTTTCCCTTTTTTAAAACGATGTACTGTAAACCACTTTCTGTTGTTATAACACCCTCCTTTGCTTTGTTTGCTTCTAAAAAAGCAATTCCCTCTTTTTTATAAACTTCAGATTTTTCTAATTCAGCTTTTCTATCGAGCGCTTGCTTCTTTTGAAAATATGTTTGTATAACCTTTTGTATGTCTTTTGACTCTATTAGCAAATTGGTAGAATCTAATCCATTTCTAATTGCTTGATTTAATATTTCTTGATTTACTTCTTTAAATCCTTGTTTTAGCTGGCTAGACATTGTTAGACCAATTGCATAACTTACAGAATCTATTTCTGTTTCTAAAGACTTAACTTCTTTTACTTGGTTACCACAAGAAACCATTGATGCAACAACTGCAATTGTTAAAACACTTTTTAATACTTTCATTTTTAATTATTTATATTGATTAATGTTACTGTACTCTTTATTGATTGATTAATTCCTATTTTTTTCCCATCGCCAGAAACACCAAAGGCTTTATATGACGGGATGACAAATGTAATGGTTTCTCCAACTTTCATCAACTTTATTCCGGTTTGAAGTGCAGAAATAAAATCTTCTTTGTCTACTCTATAATATTTTACACCTAATTCTTCTTTACTATAAATTATATTCCCCTGTAAATCAGAAATATCATAATTTATAGAAACTACATCTCCTATTTTTGGTGTTGTTTTACTTTCTTGAATCTTATTGATATATGTATACCAAAACCCATTTGGAGAGACTTGATAATTCATAGTAGAATCTTTTTCAATAATAGATAATATCCTTGAATTTTCTAATACATTCAACTTTATAGACTCTTGCAAAGTTTCTTGTAATATCGTTGATGAAGGCTTGGGATTTATTGGCTTTCTCGGTTCTATTTTAGAACAACTAAAGCACACAATACTCGTAAAAATTAAAAGTTTAATCTTCATATGACTCTTCAAGTGCTTTTTGATATTTTGGTAATAAAGAGACGAACTCAGTTATCGTTTCTTGCATCGATCTGTAAGATTTTCCTCCGGCAGCATTATTATGTCCTCCACCGTTATAGTGATTTCTAGAAAATTGATTCACCGAAAACCCTCCTTTTGAACGGAATGATATTTTTATAATACTTTGCTCACTGTCTTCAATAAAAATTGCGGCAAAAATGATTCCTTTTAATGAAAGTGCATAATTTACAACTCCTTCAGTATCTCCTTTTTGAAAATCGAAGCGTTTTTTTTCTTCTGAGGATAAAGTAATATAAGCTGTGTTATAGGATGGTAAGATTTGTAAATTACTTAAAGCTTGCCCCAACAACAATAATCTATTATGAGAATTTGAATCATATACATTGTTATGAATTTTATCATTTTTAGCACCTTTATCAATTAAATCCGCTATAATTCTATGCGTAGTGCTTGTTGTGGATCTAAATCTAAAAGAACCTGTATCTGTCATAATACCAGTATATAAACAAGTAGCAATATCTGCATCTATCAAGTGTAAATCATTGTTCATTTCTATAAATTGATAAACCATTTGACTTGTAGAGCAAATTGTAACATCTGAATACATATATTTTACGACATCGGGCTGCTGATGATGATCAATCATAACAAAATCGTTGGGATATTTTTCTAACGTTTTTTGCATATCAGAACCTACTCTATGCAATGCATTAAAATCTAATAAAAAAATAATTTCTGACGCCTTTATCGCTCTTTGAGATTGACTATTTTGCCAATCGAATCGATAAGTAGTATCAGAACCCGGCAACCAATGTAAGAAATCTGGATATTCGTTAGGTACTACAACTGTGGCCTTGTGTTCTTTTTTATCGAAATAATGTTTTAAAGCTAAAGTAGATCCCATAGCGTCTCCATCAGGATTTCTATGCCCTACAATTACTATGTTTTTTGGTTCTTCAAGAAAGCTTTTTAACGCTTCAAATCCTTCTAAAATCATAAGACGCAAATATACAATTTAATTAAAAAAATTATGTATTTTTGCGCCGAATTTGTAAAACACATTTACAATAATCAACAAAAAATAAAAAAGTCAATATAATGGCAACAAATAGAACATTTACAATGCTTAAACCAGATGCTGTGGAAAACGGACACACTGGTGCAATTTTAGACAAAATTAACGCTGCAGGATTTAGAATTGTAGCTTTAAAGAAAACTCAAATGACAAAAGCGGATGCTGAAACATTTTATGCTGTGCACAATGAGCGTCCATTTTTTGGAGAATTAGTAGAGTTTATGACACGTGGACCAATTATAGCTGCAATTTTAGAAAAAGAAAATGCAGTAGAGGATTTTAGATCTTTAATTGGTGCTACAAATCCTGCTGATGCTGCGGAAGGTACTATTAGAAAAATGTATGCAACGTCTATGGGAGAAAACGCGGTACATGGATCTGATTCAGATGAAAATGCACAGATTGAAGGAAACTTTCACTTTTCTGGAAGAGAACAATTCTAATCATTGTTGTAATTAGTAAAATAAAATATATTTAAAAAACTCATAACTAAAATGTTATGAGTTTTTTTTATTTAAGAAGAAAAATAATAGA
>JAQXAP010000042.1 GCA_029252865.1 Polaribacter sp. | reverse complement strand
TTAGAAATGAGTCCATACGATTTATCAAAAGCAAGAATTACTTACAGATACTAAAAACAATTAGAACAGATGAAAGTTAGAGCATCAGTTAAAAAGAGAAGTGCCGACTGCAAAATAGTACGCAGGAAAGGTAGATTATACGTGATTAATAAACAAAATCCTAGATTTAAACAAAGACAAGGGTAATGGCAAGAATAGCAGGTATTGATATTCCAAAGAATAAAAGAGGAGTTATTGCTTTAACTTACATCTTTGGTATAGGAAGCAGCAGAGCAGTTAGTGTTCTAGCAAAGGCAAAAGTAGATGAGAGCATCAAAGTTCAAGATTGGACGGATGATCAAATCGCAGCAATTAGAGAACAAGTTGGATCTTTCACAATTGAGGGTGAACTTCGTTCTGAAGTACAGTTAAACATCAAGCGTTTGATGGATATCGGTTGTCAAAGAGGAATTCGTCATAGACTTGGTCTTCCATTAAGAGGACAAAGAACAAAGAATAACTCTCGTACAAGAAAAGGTAAGAGAAAAACTGTAGCTAACAAGAAAAAATAAGTTAGATAAAGTAATAAAGATCTAATCATAGTTTTAACTATAAAATTAGAAAACTAAATTACTAAAACTGAAAAATTATGGCAAAAGCAAGTTCAAAAAAACGTAAAGTAATAGTTGAAGCTATTGGAGAGGCGCACATAACTGCATCTTTTAATAACATTATTATTTCTTTAACAAATAAAAAAGGTGACGTTATTTCTTGGTCATCTGCGGGTAAAATGGGTTTTAGAGGTTCTAAAAAGAATACTCCATATGCAGCTCAACTAGCCGCAGAAGATTGTGCAAATGTTGCAAAAGAAGCAGGTTTACGTAAAGTGAAAGTTTATGTTAAAGGACCTGGTAATGGTAGAGAGTCTGCTATTAGATCAATCCACAACGCAGGTATCGAAGTTTCAGAAATTATCGATGTTACACCTATGCCTCACAATGGATGTCGTCCACCAAAAAGAAGAAGAGTATAATTAAATATTTTAACTTGATAGGAGCAAGATTATCGAAGGATAAAGCCTTAATTCATAATCCCTATCTATAATACAAAAAAGAAATGGCAAGATATACAGGACCAAAAACTAAAATTGCCCGTAAATTTGGCGAGGCAATCTTTGGAGAAGATAAAAACTTCGAAAAAAGAAACTTCCCTCCAGGGCAGCATGGAAATGCAAGAAGAAGAGGTAAGAAATCTGAATATGCTACTCAGTTAATGGAGAAGCAGAAGGCTAAATATACATATGGTATTTTAGAGCGTCAGTTTAGTAATTTATTCAAAAAAGCTCAGTCTGCTTCAGGAATTACAGGTGAAATCTTATTACAATTATGTGAGTCTCGTTTAGACAATGTTGTTTATAGAATGGGAGTTTCTAATTCAAGAAGTGGGGCGCGTCAATTAGTTTCTCATAGACATATTACCGTTAACGGTGAAATCGTTAATATTCCTTCTTATAGTTTAAAAGAAGGTGATGTTGTAGCTGTAAGAGAAAAATCTAAATCTTTAGTTGCTATTGAAAGTGCATTGGCATCTAACAACAATGTTTTTGAATGGTTAACTTGGAATAACGATACTAAAACTGGAACTTTTGTAAAAGTACCAGCAAGGTTACAGATTCCAGAGAATATTAAAGAGCAACTAATCGTAGAATTATATTCTAAATAATAAATTAATCATATTGAGATTCAGCCAAAGGGTCTATTTGTATTTCTTCATACATTTAGACCGCGCAACTGAATAACAATTAAAAAGAAGAAATATGGCAATTTTAAATTTTCAGAAGCCCGATAAAGTAATAATGATTAAGTCTACAGATTTTTCAGGTAGATTTGAGTTTAGACCACTTGAACCGGGGTTTGGTTTAACTGTGGGTAATGCGTTAAGAAGAGTACTTTTATCTTCTTTAGAGGGTTTTGCAATTACGTCATTAAGAGTTGACGGGGTTGAGCATGAATTTTCTACAGTTCCTGGAGTAGTAGAGGATGTCACAGAAATTATCCTAAACTTAAAGCAAGTTCGTTTTAAGAAACAAATAGAGGAAACTGATAGAGAAACTGTTTCGGTATCAATTTCTGGTCAAGAGCAGTTTACTGCGGGAGACTTACAAAAATTTATTTCCGGTTTTCAAGTTTTGAATCCAGAGTTAGTTATCTGTAATATGGATAAATCTGTAAAATTAAACGCCGAAATTACTATAGAAAAAGGTAGAGGATTTGTTCCTGCTGAAGAAAATAAAAAATCTTCGGCTCCAATAGGAACAATCTTTACAGATTCTATCTACACACCAATTAAGAATGTGAAATATGCAATCGAAAATTTTCGTGTAGAACAAAAAACGGATTATGAAAAATTAGTTTTCGATATCGATACTGATGGATCAATCAATCCTAAAGATGCATTAACAGAAGCTGCAAAAATTTTAATACACCACTTTATGTTATTCTCAGACGAGCGTATCACTTTAGAGGCAGATGAAATTGCACAGACTGAAACTTATGATGAAGAGTCATTGCACATGCGTCAGTTATTAAAAACTAGGTTAATCGATATGGATTTATCTGTTAGAGCTTTAAATTGTTTAAAGGCAGCAGAAGTGGATACTTTAGGTGATTTAGTTTCTTTTAACAAGAGTGATTTAATGAAATTTAGAAACTTTGGTAAGAAGTCATTAACAGAGCTAGAAGAATTAGTAATTGTTAAGGGTTTAAGTTTTGGAATGGATTTAACAAAATACAAATTAGATAGAGATTAATTTTTCATATTTTGCTCCTCATAAAGAGTAGATGCAAGATGAAATTATAAAACAAAGGTCATGAGACACGGAAAAAAACACAATCATTTAGGAAGAACAACTTCGCATAGAAAAGCGATGTTAGCTAATATGTCTTGTTCATTAATCGAACATAAGCGTATTAACACAACAGTGGCAAAGGCAAAGGCCTTAAGAGTTTTTGTTGAGCCATTAATTACAAAGTCTAAAAGTGATACAACTCACAACAGACGTATTGTTTTTTCTTATTTACGTGATAAATATGCTGTAACAGAATTATTTAAAGAAATTTCTGTAAAAGTTGGAGACAGACCAGGAGGTTACCTTCGTATCATTAAATTAGGAAATCGTCAAGGGGATAATGCTCCAATGGCAATGATAGAATTTGTTGATTACAACGAAATTTATAATCCTAATGGTAAAAAAGCGAAGAAAACTACCCGTAGAGGAAGAAGCAAAAAAGTTGATTCTGCTCAGGTAGAAGTCAAAGCAGAAGAGGAAAAAACTGAAGAATAAAAAATGAAAATTTTTTAAATTATATTAAAGGGATAAGCGTTTACGTTTATCCCTTTTTTGTAATTTAGTCAAAAGTTTATTACGCAATGAAAAAATATTTTTTAACATCTTTTATCCTTATCTCATCGCTTTTATGTGCTCAAGACTCATCGACTGATGTTAATGCACGACTAGATGTTACTGGAGAATTAACAGTTGGAAACTCTGGATTGTGGATAAAACCCTCAAAACGTCCGGAGATTAAAGGTGATATTTACTTATTTAAAGGTTGGAATAATTTAGCATCGATTATTACGGGTAAGGGTGAGAAATACAAATTAAAAAATATCAATTTTGACACTAATCAAAAGATGTTTGCAATGAAGACGGCAATAGATTCTGTTTTTGTGTTTAGTCGAGAGTCTATTAAGCAAGTTATGGTAAATAATAAAATGTTTAAACGATATTCAAAAGATTTCGTCTATGATTATTATGAGGTAATTGCTTTTGGTAAAGGAAAGGAAGTTTTAAAACAAAGCTTTAAGGTTATAAAAAAGGGATCAAAAGATCCTTTTACGAATACTTATAAAAGCGATGAATATGTTTTAAAATCGAAATACTTCTTTAACTCCGTATCAGGTATAAAAGAGATTAAATTAAAAAAGAAACCTTTTTCGAATCTTTTTGGAGATGATTCTAAAAATATAAAAGAAATTATTTCTAAGCAAAAAATTTCTTTAAAGAAAGATTCTGATATTATAAAGCTATTTAAATTTTACAATAAAAAATAGCAGTACAATTTAGAGTTTAAAATATATTTTTATTCATTAGAGGTTAGAATTAAAAAATAAAGGATAATACAACAATACTATTAATGAAATATCAAACACGCAAAAAAGCATTAGTTTTACTAGCAGATGGAACAATTTTT
>JAQXAP010000016.1 GCA_029252865.1 Polaribacter sp. | reverse complement strand
TTAACAGATGGTATAAACTATAAAATTTTACCATCAGCTAAAGATTACAAAAGAATTGGCGAAGGAGATGCAGGTTTAAATACTGGTGGAATGGGAGCAATTTCTCCTGTACCATTTGCAGACAAAGCATTTTTAGATAAAGTTGAAGAATTAGTAGTAAAACCTACAATTACTGGTTTACAAAAAGACGGAATCGATTACAGAGGTTTTATTTTTATAGGGTTAATGAATGATAACGGAAACCCTTCTGTAGTAGAGTACAATGTAAGAATGGGCGATCCTGAAACGGAAGTTGTGTTGCCAAGAATCGAGTCAGATTTATTTGATTTATTTGAAGGTGTAGCGCATCAAAATTTAAATGAAAAATCTTTTTCTGTTACAGATAAAACAGCAACAACGGTTATGTTGGTTGCTGGTGGATATCCTGAAGCGTATGAAAAAAACAAAGAAATTATAGGTTTTGATTCTGTTGATGAATCTTTTGTATTTCATGCAGGAACGGCAATTAAAGATGATAAAGTGGTTACAAACGGCGGTAGAGTTATGGCTGTAACTTCTTTTGGAGAGACTATTGAAGAGGCTTTGGAGAAGAGTTACAGAAGTATCGAGAAAATTAAGTTTGATCAAATGAATTACAGAGAAGATATAGGTTTTGATCTCGTGTAAATAAATTTTTACTTGGGCGTTTTAACAGGCTTTCCATTGTATCTTTTTTCTGAAAAAGAAAAAAGGATGCCATTTCAATCCTTAACGCACTCGCTTACTTTAAATCTAAATTTTAACCTAAATATTCAATTATAATTTAAAAATTGGTAGATTTAAATTGAAATAAAAATGAATGCTACCAGCAAAAAAATAATAATTGCCCCCTTAAACTGGGGTCTTGGTCATGCTTCACGCTGTATGCCAATTATTAATGCTTTATTAGAGAATAATTTTACACCAATTATTGCTTCAGACGGAGCAGCACTTGAGTTTTTAAGGCAAGAATTTCCAAACTTAGAGCATTTAAAACTGCCAACGTATGCTATTTCCTACCGTAGAAATGTGGCCTTGGGTTTACTTTTTAAGATTCCTCTTATTTTAAAAGCTGTTAGAAACGAAAAAAGGATAATTCAGCATTTTATTGAGACTAATAAAGATGTTGTGGGTATCATTTCCGATAATAGGTTTGGCGCAAGAAGTGCACTTGTGACTTCTGTTTATATGACACATCAAGTAAATGTTTTGTCTGGAAAAACTACTTTTTTAACGAGTTATTTTCATCAAAAAATAATTAAAAAGTTTGATGAATGTTGGATTCCTGATAATGTGAAATCACAGCTTTCTGGAAAACTTTCAATTACCAAAAGAAACATAAAAACGAAGTTTATTGGTGTTTTAAGTCGGTTTAAAAAAGAAATTCTAGAAGAAGAAATAGATGTTTTGGTCATTTTATCAGGTCCAGAACCCAACCGAACATTTCTAGAAAAAAAACTAATTTCCGAGTTTAAACATACCAAAAAGAATATTGTTTTTGTACTAGGTAAGGTTCAGAGTGAAAACAAAAAATGGACTTCAGAAAATATTGTTTTTTATAATTACTTGTTGTCTCAAGAGCTTCAAAAGGCTATAAATTCAAGTAAAATTATTGTTTGTAGGTCTGGTTATTCGTCAATCATGGATTTAGCGGTGTTAAAAAAGAAGGTCTTTTTAATACCTACAAAAAACCAACATGAGCAAGAGTATTTAGCTAATTTTCTCGAAGCAAATAAGTTGGCTCCGTTTTCTAAAACAGCCGATTTCTCTAAAGATAAACTTTCTCAACTCAAAAATTATAAAGGTTTATGTGTTGATGAGAATAGGTTAAATCCTCAATTATTTAGCTTTTTCAAGCGTAAATGAAAACTCAGAACCCTTACCGTAAGTACTTTTTAAAAGAATGGTTTCATCATGTGCCTCTATAATGTGTTTCACTATAGATAAACCTAAACCAGAACCACCTTGCTCTCGAGATCTACTTTGATCAACTCTGTAAAATCTTTCAAAAAGACGAGAAAGGTGTTGTTGCTTAATCCCTTCACCATTATCATTTACTCTAACTATGAATTTCTTCTCATTATAAGAATCAACAGCAATAATTGTAGTACCGTTTGGTTTGCCGTACTTGATAGAGTTTACGACTAAATTTATTAAAACTTGTTCAATTTTTTGGGTATCGCCTTTTACAAAAACAGGAAACTCATAAATTCTATCAAACTTTAAGTTTATATTTCTTTTTTTAGCTCTCATTTCAAACATGTCAAAGACATTTTGTACTAGTTCTAGAATATTAAAAACAGTTATATTTATTTTCATTCCGTCATTTTCTAATTTAGAAATCATGTCTAAATCTTTAATTACGGCAGTCAATCTTTCTACACCTTTGTTCGCCCTCTCTAGGTATTTTGTTCTAATTTCTTTATCGTTTACAGCGCCCTCAATTAAGGTTAATATATATCCTTGTACGGTAAATAATGGCGTTTTAAGTTCGTGTGCTACATTGCCTAAAAAGTCTCTTCTAAAGGAATCTCTTTCAGTAAGACTTTTTATTTCAAGCCTTTTACCCTCTACGAATTTTTCCATTCTTTTAGAAAGTTTATCAATATCAGTTGTTGCAGAATCGTTTAGAATATCATTAACATCTAAGATAGAAACATCTTCGTATATTTTTTTTAGACGGCGATAAATAAAATGCTCTGTTCTATACTGAATGATAAAAAATGAAATTACAAAAAGAGCTAAAATTGAAATAATAATGGTGTTTGTTCCAAAATGTTGAAAAATAAAAAAGTAAGAAATAGCAGCTATGGTTGCAGAAAGTATGGTTAAATACAGCGCAGATAAAATGGCATAAGAATAGGTTTTTCTAATTTTCATTTTAAGAAAGCTTATTTATCTTGGTTTTCTAAAACAAATTTGTATCCAACTCCTTTGATGGTTTTAAAGTGATCGTCACCAATTTTTTCTCTTAGTTTTCTTATATGTACATCTATAGTTCGGCCTCCAACAACAACTTCATTACCCCAAACTGAATCTAGTATTACTTCTCGTTTAAAAACCTTACCTGCTTTTGAAGTTAATAAAGAGAATAATTCGAATTCTTTTCTAGGTAGAGATATCTTTTTGCCAGCCTTGTAAACTACGTATTCATCTCTGTCTATAACGATATCTCCAATTTTAAAGACCTCTTCGGTTTCTTTTTCCGTTTTTAGTCTGCGAAGTAAAGATTTAACCTTACTCACTAATACTTTAGGTTTTATAGGTTTTCTAATATAGTCATCAGCGCCCGCTTCGAAACCTGCAACCTGAGAGTAATCTTCTCCTCTTGCAGTTAAAAAAGAGATAATAACGTTTTCTAAAGAAGTTATTTTTCTGATTTTTTCACAAGCCTCAATACCGTCCATTTCTGGCATCATAATATCTAATAAAATGAGATGAGGTATATTTTTTTTAGCAGACTTTATAGCTTCAAGTCCATTACTCGCTGTAAAAATTTGATATCCTTCATTTTTTAAATTGTAACCTACAATTTCTAAAATATCTGGCTCATCATCAACCAACAAGATTTTAATTTCATTTTTATTCATATAATTATTCAAAAGATTACACTCAAAAATAATGATAATTTACAATAAAAATAGCTAGTTAACAATCATTTAATCTTAAGCGTCTTTCTTAACATTGAAATAACGTTTGTACGATTGTATCATTTTTAACCTTATTCTCGTGTGTTAACAATTAGTTAATCATAAAAAAATATAGCCTAAAACTATTTTTAGTATATTTACTACTGAATCTATAAATATTTTAAAATGAAAAAAAACTACTTATTTACCTTAATTTTAGCGCTTTGTTTTAGTATTGTTTCCTTTGGGCAAACTACTTTAAAATTTCAAGACTTTGAATCTGGATCAGATGATTGGTCATATGCGCTATCACCAGCAACCTACAATCAGTCAAGTGATGTTTGGGCATTAGTAGCAAGTGTTGGTAGTATATCTTCAGCTCAAAATGGCTCTTCCTTTTGGGGAATGAGAGATTTGGAAAACAATAATGGTGGTACTTCTGATGACCATACTTTAACTTTTTCTAACGTAGATGTTAGTGGAAAAACTAATGTTGAGGTTTCATTTTTTTATTACACAGTAGCATTCGATTCAACAGATTATTTAAAAGTTGAAATTTTTCATGATGATGTTAGTCAGGGAATAGAAGAGTTAGCAAAGGATACTGCAGGTGAGTGGACTTCATATGCAAAATCTGTTCCTGATAACGTAAATAATGTTAAACTTACAATTATCGCAAAACAGAACGGAGGAAGTGATTATGCTGGTGTTGATAATTTTAAGGTAAGAGATGGTGTTGCGGCTTCTTGTGGTTTTAATTTTGGAACATCTATCGCGACATGTGATACTTTTACAGGAGGTGTTGATACATCTGATACATACAATATTTCTCTGCCTTATACGGGAGGTGTTGCCGGTTTAAGTGTCTCAGCAACAGCTGGTAATATCGCCGGAGATGATCCAGCCACAGCTGCATCTGGTATTATTACTATTTCAAATATAACTGAAGGTACAAATGTGACTGTTACAGTTTCTGGTGACGGACTTTGTAATGAAGATTTAGTTGTAAGCTCTCCAAATGATTGTGTCGTGCCCAAAACACTTCCTATTTATGAATCTTTCGATCAAGCTGTAGGGAGTGATTTATCAGCGGCTCCATATTGGATAAATGCTTCTACTAGTACAGATGAAATTAAAGTGGTTGCTTCAGCAATAGCAAATCCTTATAGTTCAGAGCAGTTTCCTGACCCAATAAATAATTCTGTTAATTTTGCAGGAGTAGGTAGTGATTCATATATTGTGTTTCCAGAAACATCAGCAGGAGTGGTTTATTCTTCGTTTATTTTTTCTGTAACAGATGTAACGACTTTAACAAAAGAAGCTGGTGGATATTTTGCTGCATTAACAACTCCTAATGGATCTTTCGCTTCACGTTTATGGATTAAAGCTGATACTACTGAAGCTGATAAATTTAAAATTGGAGTTAGCTCAGGATCAGCTGCGGAAGTGTATGAAACAAATTTACACGGTGCGAATGAAGTAATTTTTGTAGTTTTAGGTTATGATTTTACTACTAATGAGGTAAAGTTATGGATAAATCCAGATTACACAACTTTTGGAGGCGTGGTGGCTCCTGCAAGCACACTAACTGATGCTGCTGAAGAAGATAAGATCCCTGAGAATTTAGGACGTTTTTTAATTCGACAAGACAGTGATACTGAAACTCCAGAAATTAATTTAGATGAATTAAGAATTTCAACGAGTTGGGCAGATGTAGCGCCAAGTGGTGCGACGACTTCTTTAAGTAATAACACTATCGAAGGTTTTTCAATCTATCCAAACCCAGTAAACAACAATACATTTACAATTACTAGCAATAGTATTAGTAAGAAAGCGTTCGCTATATTCAATCTTTTAGGAAAACAAATACTTTCTTCGAGTTTCTCTGGTGTTAAATCAGATGTCGATGTATCTGCCATTTCTTCTGGAATGTACATTTTAAAAGTAACTGAAGATGGTAAAACTGCCACTAAGAAATTAGTAATT
>JAQXAP010000004.1 GCA_029252865.1 Polaribacter sp. | reverse complement strand
TCCCCAAACGCAGGTAAAATAATATTGTCAGTTATGTTTATTAACAATGATTGACGGTCAAAATTATCAACTATAATATCTTCATTTGACTCAGAAGAATTTGAGCAAGAAAAAAACATAGTTAATAAGAATAATAGATTTATATAAATTATAGATTTTTTAAACATACCTTACATTTGAGTTAAAAATACAGGAAGAAAAATTAATTTTTTTTCTTCCTGCAAAAATAATATAATTGAGATAGAAAAACTATGATAGATACTTATAATTTAGCTTCAATTTGTGCAGCCATATTATTTAGTTCTTCAGGCGATCTATCCCAAAATCCATTTCCAGCTTCTAAAGTTGTTAACATTGTATTTACTTCGGCATGAGAAAAATAGCTTACACCATTTGCGTCATAAGTAAATTGTAAACTTAAAACAAATCCATATCCTTCAGAAAGGCCGTGGAAATAATCAGCATAATCGACATCTTTTGCAGCTTTTGCTTCTGCAGCACCTCTAAGATAATAAGCAGCTTTGTGAAGAATTACTCTAGACATTTTTGTTTTCACAATCTCAGCTTGTGCGTCTCTTAATTCCGAGTCATTTGCAACGATAGCAGCTCTACCCTTTTTAAATGCATCGTAAATCTCAGCCGCAATACCTGGTTCTTCTGAAGAATTTACCTTTTTTAGATATTTTGCAAATAATACTCCAGATCCATCAGGAGATGCTGCTGCAGTAATATCAGATTCTTGGCCATAAACATACCCAAAACCCTCATCAAAATGATGTTCCATTTTTGTGTAATTTTTACCATCTTCTAATGTTACGTTCTCATCGTCATCACCAATTTTTTTAGCACTTAAATACCCGTATGCAACTTGATCCATTACCAACGCACCGATAAGAGACTTGGCAAATACTTGGTTTAACTCCATTCCCTTTCCGTTAATACGAACAGTTCTTCCTCCAGCACCAGTATGAGACCCCGCAACACCTGCATCAGCATCAGTACTAAAGCTTGTAGATACATCATCTGCATATTCAGTTATAAAACCTCTAATAACCTCTACTACAGATTCATCACCGTAAGCAGCCGTTTTGTTTCCTAATTTTTTTCCAGAGCTGTTAAGTTCCGCATCTGCAAAACCAGTACCATCATTAAACATTGTTAAAAGATCTGATGATGACACGTTTTCAGAGTTTAATTGCCCCATTAAAGATGCTGCCATCTCTAATCTTGATGTTTGCCCTCCAAAGCTCACTGTAGATTCACCTCCTCTGCTGAATACGTATGTATCTGGAACATCAACCACAAATGGATTGTCTATAACCGGATCATCGTCTGAGCATGAAAATAATATTGATGAAGCTACTACTAACGATAAAATTACTTTTTTCATTTTTATTAAGATTAATTATAAATAGTCATTTTGCAAATGTAATACGTATAATTAAAAAAAACTATTTTTATTTAGATTTAGTTTTAATAAAGAAATAAAAAGGAAGTTATGTGTTGATAAATAGTGTTTTACTTATTAATGGATTTAAGGTAAAAAACTACTGATTTTCTAATATCATGAGAAATATCTGTAATCAACGGTATGTTAATAGAAACTACTTCTTTGTTATCTGATGTTAAGAAAGGGACATCAAAACCCTTTAATAAATAATCTGAGAACGCTACTTTATAGGTTTTTGTTATGTCCAACTCTTTGTTTTTAACCAACCACTTACCATCTATCTTTTCAACATTAAAACGATGTAAATAAGCACCCGTGTTTTTAGCCAAAACCCCATAATCTAGAACTCTTTTTAATAATCTTCCTTTAAGTTTGACTTTGAGAACATTACCTCCATAGGGCAAAACTCTAAAAATATCTATAGCATTTATATTGCCACTTAATTGATCATCAATTCTAATAGAGCCGCCATTTACTATAGCACAATCTACTTTATCATCGTATGCAAAAGACATTGCTTTCGTTATGATTTGACCTAAATTTGTCTGCGTGCTTCTAATTTGAGAATCTCTGCCATCCAAGGGAATATTAGTTTGATAAATTACTTCATCGGGATTTCTTATTACATCTTTAATTTTGGATGTTAAAATATTTTGCCACTGCCTTACAATTTCCCCAACTTTTTCATCGAACTTAATACTTGGATTAATTTCTTTTAATTCTGATTTTACAATTGTTTTCTTCGTATTCTTATCATAAGAAATTCTATGAATAAATACGGTTTTTGCATTTGCATCTGCCTTAGAGATTATAACACTACCAATAGTATCTAAAGAATTAGTATGTTCGTGACCTCCCATTATTATTGGCAAATCAGGAATTAATTTTGCTATCCTTTTATCATTTGCAAGCTTTACATGAGTCAATCCAAAAACGATATCTACAGAATCCTTTAAAGCAGCATAAGAAGCTTTCGCTTTTACAAACATGTTTCCGTATTCTACAAATTCTTTTGGATTAGAGGGTATACAAACACTTATAAAACCAATTTTAATTTTTGTACCGTCCTTATCTGTTAACTCTTTTACAAAAGTCTCTCCTACTAATTTTTTTTCACGATTTACTTCTTTATAAAATGGTATTGAAGTATCTTTTGTTTTTAATTTTACGTTTGCAGAAATCCAAGGAAAATTGCTTTCATTTAAACGTTTTTGAAGATCTTTTTGAGAAACATCGAACTCATGATTACCAAAAGCAACCAAATCAAAATTCATAGCATTCATTACCTCAACCATTTGTTTTCCTTGCACTCTTTCTCCATCCACTTTTATCGTTCCCATTAATGATGGGTTTAAAAAATCACCAGCCATAAAAAGCATTGTATTTGGATTTTCTCGCAGTAGTTCTTTGTGTACAGTTTCTGCCCTTGCCATTCCCCCGAATTCTCCTCCTTGAATTGGTGCTATTTCGTAAACATCATTCAATTGTAAAAAAATGAAGTCTATTTTATGATCGTCTTTTGATATGCAAGATGATAAGATAACTACTGATAAAACGCATAAAAATACTTTTGAAAATTTCATTATTATTTAATTTTTAAATAAAAACTTCTAAAGCCTTATTGTAAGCACTTTCAAAGCTCATTGGTTTGATATTCGTGTCAGCTTTATGCGATGTAAAATAACTCAATAGTTTTTCTGTTGGCATGTTACCGGTTAACTCTTCTTTAGCCATTGGACATCCACCATAACCTTTAATAGCTCCATCAAAACGGTTGCAACCTGCTTTGTATGCTGCATCCACTTTTTCGTGCCATTTATCTGGAGTTGAATGCAAATGAGCTCCAAATTCAATGTTCTTGTAATGTGAAATTAAATTCGAAAACAAATAATCAATTACTTTTGGAGTAGAACTACCAATTGTATCTGAAAGAGATAGAATCTTAACTCCCATCGAAGATAACTTTTCTGTCCATTTACCTACTATTTCTATATCCCAAGGATCTCCATAAGGATTCCCAAAACCCATGGATAAATAAGCAACTACTTCTTTTTTAGATTTGTCTGCAATATTTAAAATTGTATCTAAAGTTTCAATAGATTCTTGAATTGTTTTGTGCGTATTTCGCATTTGGAAATTTTCGGAAATTGAAAAAGGATACCCTAAATAATCAATTTCTTCAAACTGAGACGCATCATTTGCTCCTCTTATATTCGCAATAATTGCTAATAATTTACTTTCAGTTCTCGATAAATCTAACTTTGATAGAACAGCTGCAGTATCGCGCATTTGCGGAATCGCTTTAGGTGAAACAAAACTACCAAAATCAATGGTATCGAAACCCACTTTTAATAAAGAGTTTATGTATAATGCTTTTTTTTCAGTAGAAATAAAATGCGTTTTTATTCCTTGCATTGCATCACGCGGACATTCTATGATTTTGACATTTTTCATTGATATCAAAGATAGATATTCTAATGAAGTAGCAAAATACTTTTAACTGATTATTATTCTCTTTTCAGATCTTTTTTCTCTTAATATCTAATCAAAAACCCATTCTTTTTTTTAATTTTTCTCGCTTGTTTTGTTGACCTCCCTTATTTCTTGAAGGAAAAAGAAATTTAGAAAATTTGCAACGTGTCAATCTAAAATTATGTCTAACAATTATTTATTAACAATTCACTTGTAATTATCTTTTTTAAACTTTTTAAATCATCAGTATTTCAAACGATTTTTTATGGAATCGATAAAAATAGTTAAAGAAGTTTTTTAGATAGAATTAATGATTTTTTTATTCGGATATTTGTAATATCTTATTATTTTTCAATAATCAATGATGATAGACAGTAATACTTTAAAAAAATTACACAATTCACTTTCTGGTGATGTTCTTTTTGATAATTTACATAAGACATTGTATGCTACGGATGCTTCTGTTTATAGAAAAATCCCTTTGGCCGTTGCTTTTCCTAAGGATAAAAATGATATAATTACCTTAATTGAATTTGCAACAAAAAATAATATAACTTTAATACCAAGAACTGCAGGAACTTCTCTTGCTGGTCAATGTGTTGGAGATGGAATTGTGGTAGATGTTTCTAAACACTTTACAAACATTATTTCTTTTGATGAAAAAGCAAAAACAATTACATTAGAACCAGGAATAGTAAGGGATTCTTTAAATGTTTACTTAAAACCCTATGGTTTGTTTTTTGGCCCGAATACATCAACATCTAACAGATGTATGATAGGCGGTATGGTTGGTAATAATTCATCTGGAAGTACTTCAATTAAATATGGTGTTACCCGTGATAAAGTATTAGAAATTGATGCTATTTTAAGTGATGGAAGTACTGCTATTTTCAAAGAAATCACCTCTGCAGAATTCATCAAAAAAACAAAGGAAACTTCACAAGAAGGAAAAATTTATCAAGCTATTTTTGAAGAACTTTCTTCAGAAGAAAATCAAAAAGAAATTAAAGATGAGTTTCCTAAAGAAACAATTCATAGACGATGTACAGGTTATGCTGTTGATGAGTTTTTAAGTTCAGATTTATTTGGAGGAAATTCTCCTACTATAAATGTTGCGAAATTTTTATCAGGTAGCGAAGGTACATTAGCCTTTTCAACGTCAATTACACTGCAATTAGATCATTTAGCTCCGAAAGAGAGTATTATGGTTTGTACTCATTTTAATAGTATTAATGAAAGCTTGAAAGCCACTGTAATTGCCATGAATCACAATTTATATAATTGTGAATTAATGGATAAAACTATTTTAGATTGTACCAAAAACAATCGTGAATTGGCAAAAAACAGATTCTTCTTACAAGGAGACCCTGAAGCAATTTTAATGTTAGAAGTATCTGCAAATTCTTTAGAGGAAGCAGAGGTTTTAGCCGATAACTTAATTGCCGATTTTAAAAAAAACAAATTTGGCTATCATCATCCAAAAGTATATGGGAAAGACCTAGCAAAGGTTCATTATTTGCGTAAAGCTGGTTTAGGTGCTCTGGCAAATATTGTTGGTGATAAAAAAGCCGTTGCGTGTATAGAAGATACTGCTGTTGCTTTAGAAGATTTACCTAGTTATATCGAAGAGTTCACAAAAATTATGGATAAATATCAGCAAAACGCTGTCTACTATGCACATGCAGGAGCTGGTGAATTGCATTTACGTCCTATTTTGAATTTAAAGAAAAAGGAAGATGTTGTCTTATTTAGAAAAATCACGACTGAAACGGCCGAGCTAGTCAAAAAATATAAAGGTTCTTTTAGCGGAGAGCATGGAGATGGAATTGTACGCGCAGAATTTATTCCTTTGATGATTGGTGAACAAAATTATCAATTATTAAGAAGAATCAAAAAAGCTTTCGACCCGAAAAATGTTTTTAATCAAGGTAAGATTACAGATGCTTTTTCTATGGATGAAAGCTTACGATATGAGGTGGATAGAGATGAACCAAAAATTAAAACAATTCAAAATTTTTCTGATAGTGAAGGAATTTTAAAATTAGCAGAAAAATGTAACGGTTCAGGAGACTGTAGAAAACCCGTAGAAGCTGGTGGAACAATGTGCCCGAGCTACAGAGCAACAAAAGACGAAAAGGATACCACAAGAGCAAGAGCCAATACATTACGCGAGTTTTTAACAAATTCAGAGAAAGAAAATAAGTTTAATCACAAAGAGTTAAAAGAGGTTTTTGATCTTTGTCTAAGCTGTAAAGCTTGTGCTTCAGAATGCCCAAGTAATGTTGACATTGCAACAATGAAAGCTGAATTTTTATATCAATATCAAGAAACAAATGGCTATTCTTTTAGGAGTAAATTGTTTGCAAACAATGTAAAGTATAACAAATTAGGTAGCATTGCTCCTGCTCTAACAAATGCAATTTTGAATACTCCCTTTGCAAAAGCAGCAATGGGCGTTGCACTAAAAAGAAGCGTACCTAAATTAGCGCCAAAAACATTAAAGAAATGGTACAAAAAGTTACCAAATTCTGCTCATAAAAAAATCGTTTATTTATTTTGTGATGAATTCACCAACTTTTACGATGTTGAAATCGGTAAAGATGCTTTTCACCTTTTTGAAAGGTTGGGATATAATTTACAAATTATAAATCATGAAGAATCTGGTAGAAGTTTTATTTCAAAAGGATTTTTAAAAGAAGCGAAAGAAGTCTGTAATAAGAATATTTCAATTTTTAAAGATCTAATCACAGAAGAAACGCCTTTAATTGGAGTGGAACCCTCTGCAATTTTGACCTTTAGAGATGAATATGTCCGTTTAGCAGATGACAAAGCAACCGCAAAAAAAATTGCAAAAAACGCTTTTACTTTCGAAGAGTTTTTAGCAAAAGAAGTAGAAAATAAAAAAATAGATACTTCTATATTTACTAAAAAAGTAAAAACATTAAAAATCCATGGTCATTGTCATCAAAAAGCATTGTCTGGGACTCATGCTAGTTTTCAAATTTTGAATATTCCAGAAAATTACAAAGTGACAATTATAAATTCTGGTTGTTGCGGAATGGCTGGTTCGTTTGGATACGAAAAAGAACATTACGATATTTCTATGCAGGTTGGTGAAGACACTTTATTTCCTAAAGTAAGAAATACTCCAAAAGAAACTCAAATTGTTGCTGCAGGAACAAGTTGCAGACATCAAATTTTTGATGGAACAAAACGAATTGCAAAACATCCAATAACTATTTTAAAAGAGGCCCTAAATTAGTCTGATACGAAAAGAGTAAAATCAACAACTTTTATTGTTTATTAAAAGATATCATTGCAAAATAATATTTATTTTGTTATTGCCTTTGATAAAAATTAAAAGCTTTTAAGCATATTATTGCCGAAAACTTTAGAGTGTTGATCATATTCATCTATTTGTATAATTATTACGTTTTAGAATAATTAAAAATATAGTTTTTCATTATAAATAAAAACTTTAAGTTATTAAATTCTTAATAAAAAACTTAAACCACTGTATTTAAATATTTTAAAATTTTATTTAGACTTTTGCATCTTTTTTATTAGCTTTGTTAGGAACCATTTAAATTTAATAAAATGACTCCAAGAAAAATAATTATTAAATATGCAATTTTAACAACCTTAATAATTGGTGGTTTTTTTCTACTTTCTAAATTATTAGGTTTACAAGAAAACCCATATCTAAGATTTTTAAATTTATTTTTTGTTTTGTTTGGAATTCGGCAAGCGATAAAGGTAAATATTGAGCAAAATAAAGAGACTGATTATTTATCAAATTTAGGTTTAGGACTGCAAACATCAGCCCTAGCTGTGCTCCTCTCTATTGCTGGTGTTATGATCTATGTAGAATTTATAGATCGTCAATTTATAGAAGCAATGAACAACTCATTCTTAATCGCTGGTGATTTAGATAAAGCGGAGATTTTTATAACTTTACTAATAGAAGGTATGGCTTCTTCGTTTATCGGTTCTTTTATGGTGATGCAATTTTATAAAAATCATGATAAGGTTACTACAATAGCCTAAAGTAAATAATAGGTTTAAATAAAAAACCCTCTCAAGTCTTAGAAGCTAGAGAGGGTTTATATTTT
>JAQXAP010000178.1 GCA_029252865.1 Polaribacter sp. | reverse complement strand
GATAAAATTAACACTCCAAGTGCTTTAGCTGCAAATGGATATGATATTTTTGATAGAAGAGAACAAAGTTTAATTACTTCCTCTAGGCCAAAATCTAAAATGATTTTAGGATTAGTATATACAAAAAACAAATGGGATGTTTCTTTAAATAACTCTCGTTTTGGAGAAGTTACTTTAGCATCTTCAGATCCAACAAAAGATCAAGTATTAAGTGCTAAAGTTGCAACAGATTTAGGATTTAACTATCGATTAACTGACAAAATTAATATTAGTGGAAACATTAATAATATTTTTGATGTATATCCAGATGATTCTAGAAGAGATACTGGAGAAACTGGTGGTGGTCGTTTTAGATACACCTCACAAGTGCAACAATTAGGACAATTAGGTACTAATTACTCATTAGGTTTTAGCTACCAATTTTAAAAAATAAACGTTAATTTATTTTTATAAAAGGGCATTCTCTGGAATGCCTTTTTTTTTTAATTTACAATTTAAAAGAGTAATGTTATATTGTTTTATGAGAAAGAGAAAACCAAGTTTTTTATTAAGTCTTATTATTATTACTGTTCTTTCAGCTATGATTAGCTTTTCTATGCTATCATTAAAATTGCCAACCATAATATCTCTCTTATTATGTATTTTATACATAAGTATTATCAGTATTTTTCTTGGTTATTCAAAAGAAAATATAAATAATTTTATTCTTGACGGAGTAAAAAAAAGTGCGTTTGTTATAGTTATGCTATTAGTTATTGGTTGTTTAATTGGTTCTTGGATTGTTTCAGGAATAATACCAACAATCATTTATTATGGCTTAGAAATTATAAACCCAAGTTATTTTTTAGTTATTGGTTTAGTTTCATGTTCAATAGTATCGTATTTTACAGGAAGCGCTTATGCGTGTATTGGGACTATTGGAGTCGCTATGATTGGTATTGCAGAAGGCATGGGGCTTTCACTACCAATAACTGCAGGGATGATATTGTCAGGTGCTTTGTTTGGAGATAAAATGTCACCATTTTCGGATACAACAAATATGGCTGCGGCCGTAACAAAAACTCCATTATTTGTTCACATAAAATCAATGCTTTATACTACTTTTCCAGCATGGATTATTGCTTTAATCATATATGCTTTTTTAGGAAGTAATTTTAATTCATCAACAATAGATGTTCAACAATTAGAAAACCTCAAAAGTTCAATACAAACAAATTTTAAAATATCGCCATTATTATTAATAGTTCCATTGATTACAATTATACTTGCTATAAAAAAAACACCTCCTGTTTTAGCAATTGGGATTGGAGCTTTTTTAAGTATACTTGTAGGCCTAATTTTTCAAAATCAATTCGACACTTATACAATATTCATAAGTTTGGTGGAAGGTCTACAATTAGATTTTGATAGTGATTTAACGACAAAATTATTCTCAAATAGAGGTGGAATGGAAAACATGATGCACACAATTTCTATTGTCATCATTGCACTTGTTTTTGGAGAAATAATTACTAGAACGGGTGTTTTAGGAGCTTTAATTAGTGGATTAGAAAAAGTTGTTTACAATACAGTATCTCTAGTTTTTTTAACAATAATAAGTTGTTTAATAACTACAATGATCAGTAACAGTCAATACTTATCTATTCTAATGCCAGGGGAAGCCTTTTTACCCCTTTACAAAAGAAAGAACATGTCTTCAAGAGTTTTGTCTAGAAGTATAGAAGACGGTGGTACAATGTTCGGAATGTTAGTCCCTTGGACTGGTGACGCAGCATTTGCAGCCTTAACCTTGGGCGTTGCAACCATAGATTATTTGCCTTTTGCGTTTTTTGCATTATTGAGTCCAGTAATTTCTGTAATTTTTGCAACATTTAATTTAGCTTTATGGAAAAATTCTGATGATAATTGGGCTACTAAATAATGTGTGAACGCTACTGTAGATTTAATAAATAAAAATTTAAGTTTTACTCTGAACTGTATTCTTCAGAAGTAATGCAAATAGGATAATTAGCAAGAAATTATACTGTGGGTATTAATTACCAATTTTAAGCATGATAATAAATTCTAAATTTATAAAAAAGAGGCAATTGCTGCTTTTTTTTTATGATTTATATTTTAAAAGTCTAAAAGTATTTTCATCAAATTCTCTTTAAATAAAATACTGAATCCAATCGCCTAAGTTTATATAAGTACTGTTTTTTCGTATTTGAATTTAAGCATAAGAAAAATAATAGCAATGCTCATCTATAAGTTTTTATTTGCATTAGAAATCCAGTTACTAATTGTAAATTCCCGTAAAAAAATAGCATTATTACCCTCAGAAAACATTTATTTTTCAAAGATAGATAAGGACTTCGTCAAACTTCGATATCAGGTTGTAGACATTTAAAAGTTCAACAATGGTCGCTCATTATAAATGATTTTCTTAAAAAAAATCAAATATTTAAGGGTATATTTTCTACTTTTAACGCTTATATATATGAACTCGTATTCTATAATAGAGTAAGAGGCTAAAAACATTTATTAACTAATAATTTATTTATGAAACAAAAGTATTTATTAAAATTTTGTACAATTGCTTTTATGCTTATGCTACCATTAGGTTTAATGGCGCAAACAATTAAAGGTAAAGTAACAGATTCATCTAGCCAAGGATTACCATTTATGAATGTTCTAGTTAAGGGCACATCAAACGGAACTACTACTGATGACAATGGAGAGTTTAGTATTACTGTAAAGGAATTACCAGTTAATTTAGTAGTTTCTTCAATTGGTTTTAAAACGAAAGTGATTAACGTTTCAAACTCATCTTATATCACAATTACCATTCAAGATGGTAATGAATCTCTAGAGGAAATTGTAGTAATCGGTTCTAGAAATGCAAAAAGAACAGCTGTTGATACACCTGTTCCAGTAGATATTATAGATGTACAAGATTTAGCTACAAAAAATGGTAAAGTAGAAGTAAATGATATCTTGCAATATGCAGCACCATCATTTAACGCAACTAAACAATCTGGTTCTGATGGGGCAGATCATATTGTACCTGCGTCTTTAAGAGGTTTAGGTCCTGATCAAACATTAGTTTTAATTAATGGAAAAAGAAGGCATCAATCTTCTTTAGTTAATATTTTTGGTACTAGAGGTCGTGGTAATTCAGGAACGGATTTAAATGCTATACCAGCTTCAGCGATAAAAAGGATAGAAGTTTTAAGAGATGGAGCTTCTGCACAATATGGATCTGATGCTATTGCTGGTGTTATAAATATTGTATTAAAAGATAATACTGATGGTATTTCTGCAGGAATAACTTATGGTGCTTATAGTACTAACGTAGGTACGGGATGGGAAGCAGAAACTGGTGAAACACTATGGAACGTTAATGGTAAAAACAGATTAGACGGTAAAGATAAAAATTTTGATGGTGGTTCTTTTAAATTAGATTTAAACTATGGTGCTAAAATTAATGATAAAGGAGGTTTCATAAACTTCACAACAGAATTTTTATCTAAAGACAATACTTTAAGACCTGGTTTTTCTTGGAGAAAAGGATATGGAAGTGCAGGAATTGATGGATTTAACTTTATGGTAAATTCAATAATTCCTATTTCAGAAACAACAGAAGTATATGCTTTTGGTGGAAGAAACTACAGAGATACAAACGCTTATGCTTTTTCTAGAAGTAGTTTTGCTGATGGAGATAATAGATCAGTGCCTAGCATTTATCCAAATGGTTTTACGCCAAGAATTACGTCAATAATTACAGATGGATCTCTTTCTGCTGGTGTTAAACATGAGTTAAATAATGGATGGAACCTAGATTTTAATAATACTTATGGAGTAAATAAATTTCATTATTTCATAAAAGACTCAAATAATGCTTCTTTAGGAAGTGCATCTCCAACAGATTTTGATGCTGGAGGTCATAGTCTTTCACAAAATACGACAGGTTTAGATTTTAGTAAATACTTTGAAAAAACTGCAGAAGGTTTAAATATTGCTTTTGGACTAGAATACAGAACTGAAAATTTTCAAATTTTTGCAGGTGACGAAGCTTCTTATGGTTTGTACGATACAAATGGTATCATACTTACTAATCCGGCTTTACAAACTGTAGCTAAAGACTCAAACAACGATGATTTACCAGGGGGATCACAAGGTTTTCCAGGATATAGCCCAGATAATGAAATAGATAGAAGTAGAACGAATATTGGTTTATATTTTGATACAGAATTAAACATAAGTGAATCATTTTTAGTTAGTGCAGCTATACGTTATGAAGATTATAGTGATTTTGGTAATACATTTAATTATAAATTAGCAAGTAGATATAAAGTAAGCGATAATTTATCTTTTAGAGGATCTGTATCTAGTGGATTTAGAGCACCTTCTTTAGCGCAAATATATTACAATCTAAAGTTTACAAATATAGTTGCAGGTAAATCAGTACCATCTTTATTATCAGCAAATAATAGTACTGTTACAAAAGCATTTGGTATTGGAGATTTACAAGAAGAGAATGCCTTAAATACAAGTATTGGTTTTACTTATAAGACTGGTGGATTTACAGCTACAATAGATGCATATTCTATTTCTGTTGATGATAGAATTATTTTAACTGATAATTTTACAGATCAAACAATATTAGCCCCTTTAGGTGTTGATGCTGCTCAATTTTTTGCAAATGGTGTAGATACAAAAACAAGTGGAGTTGATATTGTATTAAATTACAAAACTACAATTGGAGAAGGTCATAAATTAGATATAGGTTTAATAGGTAATCTAAATAAATTAGAGATTAAAGAAGTTCACAATGGTTCTTTAAATCCTTATACCTTCTTTAGTGGTTTTTCTCAAGCATATTTAGAAGCTGCCGCACCAGATTACAAATTTGGTTTAAACCTAGGATATTCTCACAAAAAATTTGATGCGAACGTTACACTTACACAATTTAGCGAAGTTCAATTACAAGATTTTCAATGGGTAGATTCGCCTCCTAGTAGCAAGGCAGAGGCAGATGCTTTATATTTGTCCGCTACGGATATCTATGAAGCTACATTAACTACAGATGTTAGTTTAGGTTATGAATTAACTGATAAAATAAAATTAACTTTAGGAGCAAATAATTTATTCAACAAATACCCAACTCCACAATTTGATGGTTGGACAGATCAGGGAGGATTAGCTGACTCTGTACAAATGGGTTCAGATGGTGCTTATTACTTTACAAGAGTTAGTTTTAATTTCTAAGAAATAATACTTATAAACAAAAACACCCAAGTCTATAGATTTGGGTGTTTTTGTTTGTAAAAAATAAAGTTTTAACTTTATTCATTATGCATAAAACTTTGTTTAGCTAGTAATTCTTCTTCTGTCTCAACAACATCATCATCTGGCACACAACAATCTACAGGACATACTGCTGCACATTGGGGTTCTTCATGAAAACCTTTACATTCTGTACATTTATCGGGAACAATGAAATAGACCTCATCAGAGATAGGTTCTTGATCTTCATCGGCGTTTATAGACTTACCATTCGGCAAAACAGCATTTCCTGCTAAATCTGTACCTTGTGAATAGTTCCAATCCTCTGCTCCTTCATAAATTGCTGTGTTAGGACATTCAGGCTCGCAAGCTCCACAATTTATGCACTCATCTGTTATTATAATTGCCATAATTTTCTGTTCTGTTTTTGTACCTTTGCAATTGCAAAAATAAAGCCAAAATCATAGACAACCAAAATAAATGAATAGTATTCAAAATAGAATTACTGCTTTCACAAAATTAGGAGCTTTTTTAAGTCAATTTTCTATCGAAAAAACAAATAAAATCGATGGTATTGAACATAATGAAATATTTTTTGATGGTTTTTTACATCAAATAAAACTTGCAGAAGAAAATAACTCTTGGTTTACTAAAGAAAACATATTACTAGCATTAAATAGTCTAAGTAAATCATTAACCAGAAATAACCTAACCACATTTACCAAAAATCATAATTTAGATGTAAACTCAACTAAAAAAGTCGCCATTATAATGGCGGGAAACATTCCTTTGGTTGGATTTCATGATTTTTTATCAGTCTTAATTTCAGGTCATGCTGTTTTAGTAAAACAATCCTCTAATGACAAACACCTTTTGCCCTTTTTAGCAAAGTATTTGGAATATGTTGAAGAAGATTTTAAAGGCAAAATTACTTTTACAGAAGAAAAACTGACAGATTTTGATGCTATAATCGCTACAGGAAGCGATAATACGGCGCGTTATTTTGAATTTTATTTCAAAAACAAACCAAATATCATAAGAAAAAGTAGAAATTCTGTAGCCGTAATAACAGGAAAAGAAACTGAAGAAGATTTTATTGAATTATCAAATGATATATTTCAGTATTTTGGTCTTGGATGCAGAAGTGTTTCGAAATTGTATGTTCCTAAAAATTATGATTTCGATGATTTTTTTACAGGTATGTTTTCTAAAAAAGACATCATTAATCACGCAAAATATGCAAATAATTACGACTACAACAAAGCCGTTTATTTAATGAGTTTGTTTGATTTGTTAGAAAACGGTTTTTTAATGATTAAAGAAGATAAAAGCTACTCCTCTCCTATTGCTACTGTTTTTTATGAGTATTATGACAATGAAATAGATTTAAAAATAAAATTAAATCAAGATAAAGAGAAAATACAATGTATTGTATCTAAAGGTTTTTTAGACAATGAAGTTGCCTTTGGGCATACACAAAATCCGAAGTTAACAGATTATGCCGATGGGGTGAATACTTTAGACTTTTTATCAAAAATATAAAATAGCTGCCAATTTGTGTATTTGTAGCAAAATAGATTCGAAATGAAGAAACATAATTTTAGTGCAGGTCCCTGTATTTTACCACAAGGAGTTTTAAAAAAAGCATCAGAAGCTCTTTTAAATTTTAATAACGATGATTTATCACTAATAGAAATTTCTCACAGAAGCAAATCATTTGTAGATGTAATAGAAAAAGCACGTTCTTTAGCTCTAGAGTTATTAGGATTAGAAAATAAAGGATATAAAGCGCTATTCTTACAAGGTGGCGCTAGTTTAGAGTTTTTAATGGTGGCTTATAATTTATTAAATAAAAAAGCAGCATATTTAAATACAGGAACTTGGTCGGACAAAGCCATTAAAGAAGCCAAAGAATTTGGTGAAATGGTTGAAGTTGGATCTTCTAAGGATGAAGGATATACATTCATTCCTAAAGGATATTCAATTCCTGAAGATGCCGATTATTTTCACTGTACGAGTAACAATACAGTTGCAGGAACACAAATGAAAGTTTTTCCAAAAACAAATATTCCTTTAGTTTGTGACATGAGTTCAGATATTTTTTCACGTCAGTTAGACTTTGAAAAATTTGACTTAATCTATGCTGGTGCTCAAAAAAACATGGGTCCTGCAGGAACAACTCTCGTAATTATTAAAGAAGATATTTTAGGGAAAGTAGAAAGACATATTCCTTCAATGTTAAATTATCAAACTCATATTAATAAAGACAGTATGTTCAATACTCCATCCGTATTTGCGGTGTATGTTTCTATGCTAACTTTACAGTGGTTGAAAGATTTAGGTGGAATTGAATTTATTGAAAAAGTAAACAATAAAAAAGCTGCTCTTTTGTATAATGAGATTGATAGAAACTCTTTATTTAAGGGAATTGTTGCCAAAGAAGATAGGAGTACCATGAATGCTACTTTTGTTCTAACTAATAAGGGCTTAACAGAAACTTTTGACAAGATGTGGACAGAAGCTGGAATCAATGGAATAAAAGGACATAGAAGTGTTGGTGGCTACAGAGCGAGTATGTACAACGCTTTACCCCTTTATAGTGTACAAGCATTAGTAGATGTAATGCAAGAATTTGAGAGAAAAGTAATTACAGAGTAAGTTTATAACTCTGAAGTATTATTAATAAAGCATAAAGTGTGAGTGGGAAACAATGAATCTCTTTAACTGTTAAATTATTATACAAAAAATTAGAATGAAAATATTAGCAAACGACGGAATATCACAAAGCGGAATTGATGCTTTAGAGGAAAAAGGATTTGAAGTAATTACAATGAAAGTTGCTCAAAATCAATTAGAAAATTACATCAACGAAAACAATATTGATGTAATTTTAGTAAAAGGCTCAACACAAGTAAGACAAGAATTAATTGAGGCTTGCCCTAGTTTAAAACTAATTGGATGTGCTAGTAATAATTTAGATAATATTGATATCGACTTTGCAGAAGACAATGGTGTACACGTAATTAACACACCTAACTCATACGCTAACTCTGTTGCCGAATTAGTTTTTTCACATCTTTTTGGAATGGTAAGATTTCTTCATTCGTCGAATAGAGAAATGCCTTTAGAAGGAGATTCTCGTTTTAATGATTTGAAAAAAGCATATTCTCAAGGAGTAGAGTTAAGAGGAAAAACAATTGGTATAATTGGTTTTGGTAGAGTTGGGCAAGAAGTTGCAAAAATTGCTATTGGTTTAGGCATGCATGTATTAGCTAATGATGATAAAGTTGTAAACGCACCAATAACTTTAGAGTTTTTTAACGGAAAGAAATCTACGTTTACAATTGATACAATTGATAAAGAAGAATTATTAAAGGAGTCAGATTTTATTACCTTACATATACCGGAACAAGACGAATACATTATCAATAAAAATGAATTTGATAAAATGAAAGATGGTGTAGGGATTATAAATACTGCAAAAGGTGGAATTTTAAATGAGGTGGACTTAGTATCCGCTATAAACTCTGGTAAAGTACAATTTGCCGGTTTAGATGTTTTTGAGACAGAACCAACTCCTGCTGTACAATTATTAATGAATCCAGAAATTTCTTTAACTCCAAATATTGGCAGCAGCACAAAAGAATCACAAGACAGAGTTAGCCTAGAATTAGCAAAACAAATAATTACATTATTGAGCTAATCTATGGCAACTGTAAAACCTTTTAAAGCAGTAAGACCCCATAGAAGTAAGGTGGCTTTAGTTTCATCTAAATCTTACGAAATTTATACACCAGAGATGTTAAATTCAAAATTAGCATTTAATCCTTATACATTTTTACATGTTATAAATCCTGGATATAAATATCATAAACAAGATATATCTGGAGAATTACGTTTTAAATTGGTACACAATCGTTATTTAGAGTTTAAAGAAGATAAAATTTTTACACAGGATAAATCTCCTGCTTTTTACATTTATCAAAAAACAACAGCTACCAATGTTTTTTGTGGAATAATTTCCGCAACATCCGTCGACGATTACAATAATAATATTATTAAAAAGCATGAAGGAACTCTAAAAAAAAGAGAGTTACTATTTGAAAATTATTTAAAAAACACAGGTTTTAACGCAGAACCAGTACTACTTACCTACCCTGATAATGATATAATTAACAATGTAATAAATAAATACAAACAGAAAATCGCCGAATACGATTTTTGTACAACAGATAAAAACTCTCATTTACTTTGGGTGTTAGATGACGAAAATGATATTCATAAAATAGTAGATACTTTTAAAGAAATAGACACGCTATATATTGCAGATGGTCATCATAGATCAACATCATCATGCCTATTAGCAAACAACTTAGCGAAAGAGAATCCCGAACATACAGGAAAAGAAGATTACAACTTTTTTATGAGTTATTTACTGCCAGAAAGCCAATTGAGTATTTATGAATTTAATAGATTCATAAAAGACTTAAACGGTTATTCGCCGGATGAATTTTTAATTGAGTTAGATACCTTTTTTATAATTGAAAATCGTGGTCAAGAATTGTATAAACCAAAAGAAAAACATCATTTTTGTATGTATTTAAATAATGAGTTTTATGCTTTATACCTTAGGAAATCTGCTATAAATTTTACGGATGCCTTAAGTAGATTAGATGCTCAAATTCTATACAATACAGTCTTAAAGCCAATATTAGGTATTCAAGATCTGAGAAATGCTTCTAAAATTGTATATTCTCAAAATAAATCTGATAGTTTAGAGCTAAAAACAAAAGTAGATACAGGCGAGTTTAAAGTATCCTTTGGAATGCTGACAACATCTATAAATGAATTAAAAGAAATTGTAAATACAGGTTTATTAATGCCTCCTAAAACCACGTATATTGAACCAAAACTGAGAAGCGCATTAACCATATATGAATTCTAATATGATTAAAGAAAACTTACTTCGCATAAAGAAAAAATTACCAGAAAATGTAACTCTTGTAGCAGTTTCTAAAACAAAACCTATTGCAGATCTGCAAGAAGCTTATGATGCCGGTCAACGTATTTTTGGCGAAAATAAGATTCAAGAAATGGTAGATAAACATAACGTTTTACCTAAAGATATTCAATGGCACATGATTGGACATTTGCAAAGCAATAAGGTAAAGTACATGGCCTCTTTTGTTAATTTAATTCACGGGATTGATAAATTTAAAACTCTTAAAGAAATTAATAAGCAAGCAAAAAAGCACGATAGAATTATCGATTGCTTACTACAGGTTAAAATAGCTAAAGAAGAAACGAAGTTTGGTTTTTCTACTGATGAAATTAAAACTCTTCTAAACTCTAAAGAACTAGCAGATTTAGAGAATATAAAAATTGTTGGTTTCATGGGAATGGCTTCGTTTACAGAGGATGAACAGCAATTGCAAGAAGAGTTTTTATCACTCAAAACTATTTTTGAGAAGCAAAAGCAAATAACTGACACTAAAAACTGTAAACTCCAAATACTATCTATGGGGATGAGTGGAGATTATCCTCTAGCAATTGCTAATGGAAGCACAATGATTAGAGTAGGAAGCTCTATTTTTGGAAATAGAAATTATAATTAGCGAACCTACTTAAAGAAAAATAAATTGTACGTAATTTTAGATATAGAAACTACTGGAGGTAAATTTAATGAGGAGGGAGTTACAGAAATTGCCATTTACAGATATGATGGACACACTATTGTAGACCAATTTATTAGTCTAATAAACCCTGAAAAACCGATTCAAGAATTTGTTGTAAAACTAACGGGTATTAGCAACAAAATGCTAAAAAATGCACCTAAATTTTACGAGGTTGCAAAACGAATAATAGAAATTACATCAAATTGTATTTTAGTAGCTCACAATACTTCTTTTGATTACAGGATTCTACGTACCGAGTTTCACCGATTAGGATATGAATTTAATAGAAACACTTTATGCACTGTAGAATTAAGTCAGCAGTTAATATTAGATCAACCTTCTTATAGCTTAGGGAAACTAACAAAATCTTTAGGAATACCTATGACCGACAGACATAGAGCGTCTGGCGATGCTCTTGCAACTGTTCAGTTATTTAAATTATTACTTGAAAAAGATACGGAAAAATCAATAATACAAAGTTCTATAAAATATTTTGATCAGAGAAATAAAAAACAAAAACTCAAAAGCTTAATATCAGAAATTCCAGCAGTACAAGGCGTTTTTTATGTGCATGATGCCAATGGCAAAGTAATATACATATCTAAAGGCAAAAATATTAAATCGGAAGTAAACAAACTCTTTTTGAAAATAACAAAAAAAGCCCTTAAAATACAAGAAAGAGTAGAAACTATCTCTTTTGATAAGACAGGAAACGAGCTTTTTTCACAACTAAAATACGCTATAGAATTAGAAGTATTATCACCAAAATATAATTTTAAAAAAAAATATAAAAAAACCACGCAAGACTTTAACAATGAAGATTTTATTATCATTGAAAAAGGAAGAGAGGTTGGAGAACACGGCATTATTTTAGTAGAAAAAAATGAAGTGTTCGGTTTTGGATATACCAACCTGAATTATCAAGAAAATAAGTTAGATATTTTAAAATCAGTTTTAACTCCATTTGAAAATAAAATACACGCTAAAAATATTATAAAAAATTATATCAATAAAAATAAGGTTCAGAAAATCATTCGACTATAAATGAAAAAAAAGAAATTTTGTTAAATGAGACAAAGAATTTAAAAAGGTACAAAAGTTTAACAATTGGAAATATCACCTCAAAATAAAATAGATGATATATTTATATTTGTAATATTGTAAAAACAACTATTTGAGTAATATTCAAAAAATATCCTGGAAAGACAGACTTCATGAAATTATATATGAAGCAGATACCAAGGCTGGTAAAATTTTTGATGTAGTTCTCCTATTGGCTATTCTTGCGAGTATTTTATTAGTAATGCTAGAAAGTATAGAAAGTTTTGATGCCAAATACCATAACATTCTAAATTTTGCTGAATGGATTATTACAATCCTGTTTTCCTTAGAATATGTCTTAAGAATCATTTCTATAAAAAAACCACTAAAATATGTATTTAGCTTTTACGGTATTATAGATTTACTTTCAACAATGCCTAAATATCTGTCGATGTTTTTCGTTGGTTCATCACATTTTGCAGCACTAAGAGCCTTGCGTTTATTAAGAATATTTCGAATTCTAAAACTAACTAGATATATCGGCGCTTCAGAAAAATTATTAATTGCTTTAAAAGCAAGTAAAGCTAAAATTTCAGTTTTCTTATTTTTTGTAATAATATTATGTATAATACTGGGTACTTTTATGTACATAATAGAAGGCGCAGAAAATGGTTTTACGAGTATTCCTAGGAGCGTTTATTGGGCAATTGTAACTCTTAC
>JAQXAP010000169.1 GCA_029252865.1 Polaribacter sp. | reverse complement strand
GTATCATGCCATAAATTATCATTATCTTCTCTACTTAAAACACCTGTATTTGCTGTAATTTCATTCCAAAGTTTTTTAGAATATTCTTGATTATGACCTAAATAAAAAGAACCACCATGCATAGGATACATTTCAATTCCATAGGCAGCTGCAATATCTTGTGTCCAAAACGTTTGATTATCATAAGAATTTCCCCAAACTCTTGCCGCTAAACTATATTGGTAATTTCCCGAAAAATTACGCTCATACATATCTAACCAATATTCTTCAATAGCTGTTTGTTCTGTTGTGTAAATATAGATTCCTAAATCTCTAATTTGATCATTATTAGTAATCGTACCCCAATGAATTAAAGAAGAAGCAAATTGCATACTTTCTGAAGTTGATTCTTGATCATTTCCTCTTGGAAAAGTGGCAAAACCATTGGCCCAACTATGACCAGCGTAAGGGCTGAAATTTCTTAAATAAGGAAATTTTGTGTCATTTCTATCAAAAGAAGAAGCATCTCTAATTAAAAGATTAATCATATCTCCCCAATTAGACGCCCAACCTGGTTCAAATTGTTCCATAAAGGCTGCTGCATGTATAAAATAACCCCAATGAAAATGATGATCGTTTAAATTACCATCTTGTCCATGTCCTGCCGGATAACCCAACATTGCTGACCAAGCACTATTGTAATAAAATAAAAATGCTACTTCACCTGAGCTGTAGGTTAACCAATCTTCTAAACGTTCTTTAACTGTAGCAATCATTTTATCTCTTGCTTCAACATTTCCCATTTGATCTGCAATTCTTGCAGTCTGTATTAAACGATTCATTACTTGACCCTCATTATAAGAATCTGTCCAAGTTGCTAAACCATCATTTTCGATTTGAGCAATTTTAGATTCTAATTCTGCTGGACTAAAACCATCACTATAATTAGCCAAATACGGAATTGTTGGTAAAATACCTTTAAATGTATTTTCTACTACAAAAGAATTCTCAGCTAACATTTTCAGTTCACCTCTCACTGATTCGTAACTATAAACATCAGGAACTGGGGAACTTGAGGATAAATTAAACCATTGATGAGGTAATAACCCTAAAAGCATTTTTGTTTCTAAGCCTTCTTTTACATCAGTAGTTACATTGAATGTTGTTGTTAATTTTGAATTACTTTCGTTATATGTCCATGAGGAAGTTGTATTTGTAGGAAAAACATATGCATAACTTTTTAATTCTTGCACAACACCACTTACATCACTGGTATTTTGGGGTAGCATTGCCATAGACCAGTAAGTCTCGCCGTTTAATGTTGATGTATATGTATTATCTGAACTAGACCAAGAACTTCCAGATGGTGCATAAAAAGCAAAATCTTGTCCACTTGCATTTTCTACAATTAATATTTCATCAGAAATTGTAACGTTTCCTGAATTGACTTTTATTTCGACAATATCATCTTCATCTTTTTCAAAATATAAAAAAGGCATACCAATTCCAGAGGTAACATTTAGCTCATTATCAGCATCTTTCCAATTCATTGTTACAGTCCAATCTGAATAATCTGACACTGTAGCTTTTGTTGTTGAAAGCCCTGTTAATCCTACCTCAATAGCTTTGTTATCTCCTATTACACCCCAAGGAATATATGTAACAATTAAACCAGTGTCAGTAGTTTTCATTGTCATTGGATAATTAAACAAATTATCTGCATGGTTTTCTTTTACCAAAGTAGACCACCAATCATTTGTTGGTACTGGTTTTCCCATTGCATTACCCGTTAATTGCGGCGAATCTGAAGGAAAATCATTTCTACCTGCAGAATCTCTTCCTGGGTGAGAGTTTGTATAACTTGCATTACCAACATTGGTTGTTTGAGCAACCGTTATTAATGAAAAAATACAGAAAAAGAAGGTTAATAAATTGTTTTTTATTGCGTAATACATAGAAATTATTTTTTTATTAATTTAATTAGCTTAGAACCAGAATCTGTTTTTATTCGAGCAAAGTAGAGTCCGCGTTTTAAACGAGAACCATCAATTACAAACTCATCTGAATTAGGTAAGATTGATATTACCTTTTTACCTTGAATATCAAATACTTTTATAGATGATATATTTGTTTTTTGTGTTTTTATTACCCAATTATCATTTGTCGGGTTTGGATATGCAGAAAATTTTAAATCATCAAAGTTGGTTACACCTAATGGCGCGGCTTTCCAGAAATATAAATTATCTATATAGATATCATTAGAATATCCATTACCTCCTGTAAATTTTATTTGATTTGTATTTGTAATATCGCCTGTAATACCTGCAACCGGAATATCTATACTTTTCCAAGCACCATCATTATTGCCTAGTGTATGAGATATTTCATTACCTGAACTGATAACTATTACGCCTGGGTTTAATCCATTTACTGTCCAAACATCTACATGCAAATATTCCATAGATGTTAAATCTAGAGTAGAATTCAATTCTATTCCTTGATAACTGAAATTGGTATAGGCTAATACAGAATTTGCAGAAGCTGTTGGTTTAAATTCAATGTTTGCAGATCCAAAACCACTTTGATTCCAATTTGGGTTATAATTTGCTCCAGAAATATTATTGTAAGTATCACTAAAAATTGAAATTACATCTACTTCATTTCGTGCAGGTGGAATTGGTGCATTTACATTTGGGGCTCCAATAAAAAATGAGATTGAATATGTTTTAGTAGTTGAACCATCTTGTGATGTTACCTCAACTTTTCCAATACCAGGAATTGATGTTGCTTGTGTAATCACAGTGCTAGCTGAAGCATCTGCTGTTGTTGCTAATGTAATTTGAGGAACTATTGTTGTACCTCCTAATAAAGGCATTAAATATGATTCTGAATTTGGTGTAAAACCTGTAACAGAATTCCCATCAACTTTTAAAGCACTTAAAGTTGCATCTTTTCCTGAAACCGCCGGAGTTTTAAAAAAATATAAATTATCAACATAAATAGCACTTGGAGACCCATTACCTCCGTTAAACATTAATTGAATCGTTCTTGTGAGATCTCCTGTGATATTAGCAACAGGAATATCTATACTTTGCCATTTACCATCTCCATTCGGAATCGATTTGGGAATTGCTGTACCTGAACTAATTACTGAGACAGTTGGTGATATACCTTTTACAGTCCATATATCTAAATGTAAAAATTCCATAGCAGATATATCTTGAGCAGAATTAAATTCTATTCCTTGATAGTTAAAATTTGGATAAGCTAAAACAGAATTTCCTGAACCTTCAGGTTGAAATCCTGCATTTGCAGAATTAAAACCATTTTGATTCCAATCTGGATTATAATTTGCTCCAGAAATATTGTTGTAACTATCACTAAAAATTGAAATTACATCTACTGCATTACGTGCAGGTGGAGTTGGTGCATTTACATTTGGAGCTCCAATAAAAAATGATATTGAATATGTTTTAGTAGTTGAACCATCTTGTGATGTTACCTCAACTGTTCCAATACCGGGAATTGATGTTGCTTGTGTAATTACAGTGGTCGCTGAAGCATCGGCTGATGTCGCTAATGTAATTTGAGGAACTATTGTTGTACCTCCTAATAAAGGCATTAAATATGATTCTGAATTTGGAGTAAATCCGGTAACAGAATTCCCATCAACTTTTAAATCACTTAAAGTTGCATCTTTTCCTGAAGCCGCTGGGTTTTTATAAAAATAGATATTATCTACATAAATAGCCGTTGGAGAACCACTACCTCCACTAAACTTTAACTGAATAGTTTTCTTAAGATCTCCTGTAATATTCGCAACAGGAATATCTATACTTTGCCATTTACCATCTCCATTGGGAATTGACTTGGGAATTTCATTACCTGAACTAATTACAGAAACAGTTGGTGAAATACCTTGTACAGTCCAAATATCTAAATGTAAAAATTCCATAGCAGATATATCTTGAGCAGAATTAAATTCTATTCCTTGATAGTTAAAATCAGGGTAAGCTAATACTGAATTTCCTGAACCTGTTGGTTGAAATCCTGCATTTGCAGAATTAAAACCACTTTGATTCCAATTTGGATTATAATTTGCTCCAGAAATATTGTTGTAAGTATCACTAAAAATTGAAATTACATCTACTGCATTGCGTGTAGGAGGATTTGGTGCATTTACATTTGGCGCTCCAATATAAAAAGATATCGTGTATGTTTTAGTAACTGAACCATCTTCTGATGTTACAACAATAGTAGCATCTCCAGGAATTGTTGATGCTTGAGTTATTATTCTACTGGCTGCAGCATTAGTTGTTGTCGCTAAGGTAATTTGAGGAACTAAAGTTGTACCCCCAAGTAATTCAACCTCATAAGTACTTTTATTAGGTGTAAAACCTGAAAATGAATTATTATCAATTTCTAAAGCCTTTAAAGTTGCTTCTTTTTCTGAAGACGTTACCGCTTTATAAAAATATAAATTATCTAGATAAATTGCATTTGATGATCCATCTCCTCCACTAAACATTAATTGAATAGCTTTTGTGAGATCTCCAGTGATATCAGCCACAGGAATATCTAAACTTTGCCATTTACCATCTCCATTGGGAATTGATGTAGGAGTTGCTGTACCTGAACTAATAACTGATACAGTTGGTGTTAAACCTTCCATAGTCCAAATATCTATATGTAAAAATTCCATAGCCGAGATATCTTGAACAGAATTAAATTCTATTCCTTGATAGTTGAAATTTGGGTAAGCTAATATTGAATTTCCAGAACCCTCCGGTTGATAAGTAGAACTCGCTGATTCAAAACCACTTTGATTCCAATCTGGATTATAATTTGCCCCATCTATATTATTGTATGCATCACTAAAAATTGAAATTACATCTGTTGTATTTCTTGTTGGTGGTGTTGGAGCATTTGTTAAAGGTTGATTATTATTGTTTTTAGCATTCAATGACTGAATGAAATAAAATAAAATAAAAGTGAGAAATAATTTTAAAATTTTAGGCATTATAGATTATTTTTAGTTAACGCTATATTCGCTTTTAAAGCTAAAAAGAATTAATTCAAATGAGACCAGATTACTCTAACATAAAACAATACAAAAACAATACATGAATAATTAAACCACTGAATTACATCTCCATACCAATAGACTAACTAAACATTCACAATACAATCCTATTTCAAAAAAAGAACCCGCTTAGAATATTTCTAAACGGGTTATAAATATAGTCTGCAATAATAAAATTAATCGAAACTAGTTTTCATCTTTAAGTAATTCAAAAATTCCTTTTTTGTTTCCTTTTCTTTGAATTTCCCACCAAACTCTGCAGTTACTGTAGAACTCTCAATATCTTTAATACCTCTAGAATTTACACATAAATGTTTTGCATCAATTACACAAGCTACATCTTGTACACCAAGAGCTTCTTGCATTGCTTGCACAATTTGCATTGTTAAACGCTCTTGCACCTGAGGTCTTTTAGAAAAATATTCAACGATTCTATTCATTTTAGAGAGCCCAATTACCTTTCCGCCAGAAATATAAGCAACGTGCGCTCTACCTACAATTGGTAATAAGTGATGCTCACAGGTTGAATATACAACTATATTCTTCTCTACTAACATTTCACCATAATTATAGTTATTGTCAAACGTCGACGCCTTAGGCATATTCTTGGGGTTTAACCCCATAAACAATTCATTTACAAAAGATTTAGCAACTCTTCTTGGAGTTCCTTGTAAACTATCGTCTGTTAAATCCATTCCTAACGTGTTTAGAATATCTTTAACACTTTCCTGGATTCTTTCAATTTTTTCTTCATCCGAAATTTCAAAAGCATCTGCTCTTAATGGAGTTTCTGCTGACGTTCCAACATGATTATCTCCTATTTCTTCACTTCTTTCTTCATTCATTTTGCTGCTCAATTCAAACATTTCAATCTATATTAAAGTACAAATTTAAGTCTTTGCACCGTATTATTTTAATATTTCAATAAATTAGACTAATAAGTTTATAATTTATTATAAGTTTAACTTATTAACCAACTCTTTCAGAGAACAATCTACTTGTTCACTGGATGTCATATTTTTTAATGTAAAAACACCATTTTCCACTTTAGAAACTACAAATTCTATTTCCCGAGAAGAAACATATTTCCATTGTCGCTTTTGTTGCTTGTTACTTGTACCTAAATCAGGATAAAATTCTGATTTAATATTATTCTCTCTCAAAGTTTTAACCGCCTTCATGATAACACTTCCTTTGGTCGCATCAAAATTTAAGAAAATAACTTTGGGCTTAGGTAAATCAACAGCTCTAAACAAACCTAATTCTTCTAAAACTAAATAAATTCTATCCAATCCAAAGGAAATACCAACTCCAGAAACATCTTTTAAACCAAAGATTCCTGTTAAGTCGTCATATCTTCCACCTCCGCCAATAGAACCCATTTTTACACCTTCTGGCGCAGAGACTTCAAAAATTGCCCCGGTGTAATAGTTCAATCCTCTTGCTAAAGTTACATCTAATTCTAATTCTGCTGTTTCTAAACCTAATTCTTCAACAGAATTAATTACAAACCTCAACTCCTCCAACCCATTTGTTCCTTCTTCAGACTCTGACAGCATACTTTTTAAAGAATCTAACTTATCAAAATTAGATCCCTTAAAGTCAAACAATGGTTGAACTTTTTCAATAGCATCCTCTGTAATTCCTTTTGATAACATTTCTTTAACAACACCATCTTTACCAATTTTATCTAACTTATCTAGAGCAACTGTAAAATCTATTATTTTATCTTTTGCACCGATAACTTCTGCTATTCCTGATAATATTTTTCTGTTATTTATTTTAATCGTTGTTCCTGCTAATCCTAGTTTACTAAAAACAGTATCGTACAACTGTATAAACTCAACTTCTTGCCATAAAGACTTACTACCCACAACATCTGCGTCACATTGAAAAAACTCTCTAAAACGCCCCTTTTGAGGTCTATCTGCTCTCCAAACTGGTTGTACTTGATATCTTTTAAAAGGAAATGAAATTTCATTTTGATGCTGTACAACGTATCTCGCAAAAGGTACAGTTAGATCATATCTTAATGCTTTTTCTGATATTTGAGAAGTAACCTTTAAACTGTTCTTTTCTTTTAAAAGGTTTTCGTCTGCTTTCTTTAAAAAGTCCCCAGAATTTAAAATCTTAAAAATCAAGCGATCTCCTTCTTCACCATATTTCCCCATTAAAGTTGATGAATTCTCAAAACTCGGAGTTTCAATTGGCTGAAAACCAAATGTTTCAAAACTAGTTTTAATCGTATTCATTATATAAGAACGATTTGATACTTCTGTTGGCGAAAAATCTCTTGTTCCTTTTGGGATGCTTGGTTTCATATAATTATTTATGAATTACTAATTTAAAATTATAATTTCTCTCTCAAAATCACAACTTCTTAATCTTTTTACATTCATTTGTTATAGTTGGAATTCTATTTTTCAAAAAAGTAAAACACCTATCCTAACCTTGGTGGCAAATATCGTTAAAAACTTAAACATGTTATAAAGTTGATTCGATTTTATTTCTTTGTCTTAATGCGTGTAAAGAAGCATTTAATTCAAAGCCTAAAAGAAGAATAATTGCATTTAACCAAACAAACAACATCAAAATTAATAGAGTTCCAATAGAACCATATAGTTGATTGTATTGTGCAAATTTCACAACATAAATTCCAAACAAATAAAAAGTACACAAAGAAACTACTGTTGTCAGAATTGCTCCTGCGGAAAAAAACTTAACCTCTTTTCCTTGTTTTGTACCATATCTAAAAAGTAAAGATACAATCGTAAAAATCATGACTAAAAAAACAGCATTTTTTCCAATATAAAATAAATTTAAATCACTGGTATTAAACCAACCTTGTTCATCTATTTTTGACAAAGCAACTTGGTATAAAATTAGAGTTGTTATTGTTACTATTAAGAAAAGGGACATTAATAAAGAAAAACCTAAAGACACAAAATAAGACTTAAAAACATTTCTAACATCAGTAATATGATAAGAATACTCAAAACCACCAAAAATTGCATTTACACCATTTGTCATTAATAATATTGACAATAAAAAACCGAAAGACAATAAGCCGCCGTATTGATTGTTTATAATATCACCTAAAACAACATTTACAGCTTCAAAAGTTTGTGGTGGTAAAATTTCTTTGATAAATGAAAATAATCCTTCTTGGAAACCTTCTATAGGTATGTAAGGAATTAAGGTTAAAATAAATAGCATGAATGGAAAAACTGCCATAAAAAAACTAAAAGCAATTCCACCTGCTCTTGTCGTTAAAGCACCTTCTACAATACCAATAATGTACATTTCTAATACATCATACAAAGACATACCTTGTAAACCAGGAACTTTTATTTTTTTCCCAAACAACACCAAGAAATTCAAAACTGGTATTTTTTCTAATTTATCTTCTATTTCTTTACTCATAACCTTTTTGCCCTGCAGGTATTTCCCAAAAGGAGAAAAACTATTCGATATTAACTTCGTTTAACTGTAAAAATAACTCTTTAAAAAGTATTTCTTTTTCTGTTTTTGAGATGGAGTCTGTTGTAAATAAATAATCTGCCCCGAAACCTAGATTTGATAAAAGACCATATTTTTCATTAAAAACTAAAGATCGGTTATGACTTTTAACATCTTTTGTTTGATAAAATCTAAATTTTATTTCTTTTGAATTGTATTCTCTTTTAGTCGAATAAAACGTGTCTTTGTTTGAAATTAAAACATCAGTTACTTTATTATAATTGAAGTGCAACCTATTAATAGAATCATTCATGTTTACATAATCAAAACTAATTATTTCATCTTTTTTACTAATATTTTGTTGAAAATTTAAAACCTCATCTTGCAAAAGAGAATAAGAATAAATTGGAATATTGACTTCTTTCCTATCACAAGAAAAAAGAATTAAACTGATAAAAAAAGTGCAAAAAATTATTTTTTTCATTCAACAACAATTTTATATTCTGACAAAAGTCCTGATAGGTTATGCTTACTAAACTTCGCTCCTTTTAAATCATTTTTTTCAGGGTTGATATTAAAATTAAATGCAGTTCTAAAATCTGATTTCTCAAGATTTGTTCGCTCAAAAATAGCACCTTTCAAATTACATTGACCAAAAACAGCACATTTTAAAATCGATTCTGTAAAATCTACTTCTTGTAAGCTGCACTTCATAAAATTTGTATTGAATATTTTTAATTGATAAAAAGAAGAAAAGTTTAATTGACAATCTGTAAATGTAAACTGCAATAAAAAAGGATCACATTCATTAAATTTAATTCCCAACATTTTGCAATTGATAAAATTGACATCTTTAAAAGCCGTATCTTTTACAATTGCATTACTAAAATTACATTCAATAAATTCACATTCTACAAATTGAATATTAGAAGCATGAATTCCTTCAAAATTACATTTTATAAATTTACAATTATCATAATCACCTTTCTTAATATTTGTTTTAGTGAAGTCAATTTTTGAATATTCTCTGCTATCAAAATAATTATCTAGCATTTAACCTATCGCTTTTAAACTCAAATCTAAATTATAGACAGAATGTGTTAACGCTCCAGATGAAATATAATTTACACCACAATCTGCATATTTTCTGATTGTATCTTCATTAATTCCTCCAGAGGACTCCGTTAAACAAGTATCTCCAATTAAAGCAACTGCTCTTCTCGTGTCTTCATAATTAAAATTGTCTATTAGAATTCTATAAACACCTTCATTACAAAGAATCTCTTCAATTTCCTCTAAACTTCTCGCTTCTACAATTATCTTAATATCTAACTTTTTACTCGCTAAATATTTCTTTGTTTTAGTGATTGCTGCTGTAATTCCGCCAGCAAAATCAATATGATTATCTTTAATCATTACCATATCATACAACGCAAAACGATGGTTTTCTCCACCTCCAATTTTTACAGCCCATTTTTCTAAAGCTCTAATTCCTGGCGTTGTTTTCCTTGTATCTAATATTTTGGTTTTTGTACCTTTTAATAAATCCGCAAAAAAAGCGGTCTTTGTCGCAATTGCAGACATTCTCTGCATTGCATTTAAAATCAAACGCTCTGCCATTAAAATAGATTGGGATTTCCCTGAAACATTAAAAACAATATCTCCATATTTTACCTTTTCCCCATCATTTATAAATGTTTCTATTTGTAAATCTCTGTCTACATAATGAAAAACTTGTTCTGCAAAAGTTACCCCACCTATTATTCCATCATCTTTTACCAGCAATTCTGCTTTCCCTAATGCATCATCAGGAATGCAAGAAAGTGATGTATGATCACCATCACCTATATCCTCTCTTATAGCGTTTTTTATAATAAGTTCGAGCTCTTTTTCAAATTGTGCTTCTGATATCATATCTTTTTATTCTGATGTAAAAATAACATTTTTATTAGAATTTATGAATTATCAAATCGAGCAAATAATTCGTAATTTTGATATATGAAAATCAAACTACTTGCAATTGGTAAAACCGATAACAAACAATTAATTCAATTAATTGATCATTACCAAAATAGATTAAAACATTATATAAAATTTGAATTAGAGATTGTACCTGACATTAAAAATGTCAAAAATTTAAGTGAAGTTGAGCAGAAAGACAAAGAGGGAAATTTAATGCTTTCTAAATTACAAAGTAGTGATCAATTGGTTTTGTTAGATGACAAAGGAAAGCATTTTACTTCTATTGAATTCTCTCAATATTTGCAAAAAAAAATGAATTCTGGAATTAAGCAATTGGTTATAGCAATTGGGGGTCCTTATGGTTTTTCTGAGGCAGTTTACAAAAAATCCATTGGAAAAATATCATTATCTAAAATGACATTTTCACATCAAATGATTCGTCTTTTTATTGTTGAACAATTGTACAGGGGGTTTACAATTCTTAAGAATGAACCTTATCACCATGAATAATGAACCTCTCAAAAATTTTAATTTATATTAGCTCAGCATTTATTAGAAAAACAAATATTAACAATAGTTTTAGCTCACTTAAATCTTGTTATTTAACATAAATTTTTGATTTATTAATCAGCAAACCCGACAACGTAACAACCGTAAAATGATTACATTTGCTCTACATCAATTTCTTATAAATGAAACTCGTATTTGCCACCAATAATTTAAATAAACTGAAAGAAGTACAAGAAATGTTACCTGAGACAATTGAACTATTAAGTTTAAGGGACATCAACTGTTTTGATGAAATAGACGAAACTGAAACTAGTTTAGAAGGGAATGCAAAATTAAAAGCAGATTATATTACAACTAATTTTGGTTTTAACTGTTTTGCTGACGATACAGGCTTAGAAGTAGAAAGTTTAGAGGGTAAACCTGGAGTCTATTCTGCTCGTTTTGCGGGTGAACCAGCAAATTCTGAAAGGAATATGCAAAAATTATTGTTAGACTTAGAACATAAAAAAAATAGAAAAGCACAATTTAGAACTGCTATTTCTCTAAATATAAATAACAAAAAATTTCTTTTTCAAGGAATTTGTAAAGGTGAGATATTAGAGAAAAAATGGGGTGAAAAAGGTTTTGGATACGATCCTATTTTTAAACCACAAGGTTTTAATCAATCCTTTGCAGAAATGACCTCAGAAGAAAAAAACACGATTTCGCATAGAGGAATTGCAGTACAAAAATTAGTAGCCTTTTTAAATAATTACTAACTAAATTCTACCTTTATTATAATTATTTAAAGGGTTTAAACTCCGAATGAGTACAAAAGTATAAATGAAGCAGAAAAAATACACAAAACACTTTATTTTTTTATCAGTTTTACTGATAATTTTGTTCTACTTAAATATCAGCTTAGGGTCTGTTTCTATTCCTATTAAAGATATATTTAATAGCATTTTTGGAGGTAATGTTGCCAAAGATAGTTGGCAAACAATTATTATCAATTTTAGAGTTCCGAAAGCAATTACAGCAACATTAGTGGGCTCTGGCTTATCTGTTTGTGGTTTATTAATGCAAACATTATTCAGGAACCCTCTTGCAGGTCCTTTTGTATTAGGTATCTCTTCTGGTGCAAGTTTAGGCGTTGCGATCTTAATTTTAGGGTCTTCTGTATTTGGTGGTTTTTTATTAACGCATTCTCCTTCGCAATGGTCTTTGCCAATAGCAGCAAGTTTAGGTGCTTTTTTAGTCTTATCTGCAGTAATTATCGCAGCAAATAAGGTTAGAAACACGATGTCAATTTTAATAATTGGTTTAATGTTTGGGTCATTAACTTCTGCAGTAATAAGTGTTTTAGCTTATTTTAGTGATGCTGAGCAAATAAAACAATATTTATTTTGGAGTTTTGGAAGTTTAGGTAACTTAACTTGGTATGAAATTGCTGTTTTTAGTATTATTTATGCCATTGGAATGATAGGAACCGTTTATGTAATAAAACCATTAAATAGCCTTTTGTTGGGTGAAAACTACGCTAAAAGTCTGGGTATAAATGTAAAGCAAAGTAGAAATATTATTTTGTTAATCACAAGTCTTCTAACAGGCGTTATTACTGCTTTTTCAGGACCTATCGCGTTTATAGGTCTTGCTGTTCCTCACATTGCAAGGATGTTGTTTTCTAGTTCAAATCATAAGCTATTATTACCTGCAGTTGCGATAATTGGCGCAATTGTTTTATTAACATGCGATATGATTGCGCAATTGCCAACAAGCGAATTCACGCTTCCAATAAATGCAATTACCTCACTATTTGGAGCACCAGTTGTTATTTGGTTATTAGTAAGAAAAAAAAGAATATTTGTATAAAGCTTTTATAAAGAAGAGAGGCTTGGCTTTGAAATTAAATAGTAAAAAATAAACATTATTAAAAAAATAAACCAAAATATCATTTTAAGAACTGAAAACCTTTCTATCGGTTATCAGAAAAAAAAGAACGATAAAATTATAGCTTCGGGTATAAATTTAGAAATTGAAAAAGGAAATTTAGTTACTATTTTAGGTAGAAATGGAATAGGAAAATCTACATTATTAAGAACCATTGCTAAAGTACAAACCCCAATTTCAGGTGACATTTATATCGATAAGATAAAACTAAAAGAACTATCAGAAAAAGAACTTTCTAAACAATTGGGCTTGGTTTTGACAGAACGCTTACCCGAGAGCCAATTAACTGTTTACGAACTGATTGCTTTAGGGAGACAACCCTATACAAATTGGATTGACAAACTTTCTGAAAAGGATATTAAAAAAATAGAAACAGCAATTCAACAAACAGAAATAACGCATCTTAAAAACAATCGTTTTTACGAATTAAGTGATGGTCAATTGCAAAGAGTTCTTATAGCAAGAGCTTTGGCACAAGATACCGAAATTATCATTTTAGATGAACCCACAGCACATCTAGATATGCATCACACAATTAAAATATTTTCTTTATTAAAAAAGTTAGTTACAGAAACACAAAAAACAGTGATTATTTCTTCACACGAAGTTAATATGTCTATTCAATTAGCAGATGAAATTATTCTATTAACTGAAAATAAGTTGTACTCAGGCACACCTAAAAAGTTAATTAAAGAAAATGCTTTCGATACATTATTTCCTCAAGAATTGATATATTTTAATAAGGATTCACAACAATTTGTTGTTCGTACAAAATAATTCAAAATGGAATGGCATAAATACCATCTTTTTAAACTTTTTAAATTTCTAATTTTATGAAAACATTTATTTACACTTTTGCTTTTTTTTATTTTACAGCATGTAATTCAAGTCAAAATACTTCGACAGAAAATAAAATTATCGATAATGTTTCAAAATATGCTGCAACGATTTCGGCGGAAAACTTAAAAACACACTTATATATTTTTGCTTCCGATGAATTTGAAGGAAGAAATACAGGAGAACCTGGGCAAAAAAAAGCAGTTAAATATTTAAAAGACTTTTATGTTAGTGCAAAAATAGAATCACCTCTAGGTAGCGATGATTACTACCAAGAAGTGCCAGCGGAATTTTTAAACAAAAATTCTAGAAGAGGCGAATTAAAAGCTTCAGAAAACGTATTGGCCTTTATTAAAGGAACAGAAAAACCAGAGGAAATTATTATTATTTCTGCACATTTAGATCACGAAGGTATCAAAGGTGGTGAAATTTACAATGGAGCTGATGATGATGGTTCTGGTTCTATGGCTATTTTAGAAATTGCTGAAGCTTTTAAAATGGCCGTAAAAGAGGGTAAAGGTCCTAAAAGATCAATTTTGTTTTTGCATGTTACAGGAGAAGAAAAAGGGTTGTTAGGTTCAAAATATTATACAGAAAACCCAATTTTTCCTTTGTCAAATACTGTTTGTAATTTAAATATAGATATGATTGGTAGAGTTGATGATTTACATAAGAAAGATTCTAATTATATCTATTTAATTGGCTCAGATAAGTTAAGTACAACACTGCACAAAGTTTCTGATAGTATAAACACAAAATACACAAAAATTAATTTAGACTACAGGTACAACGCTGAAAACGAACCAAATCGTTTTTACTATAGATCTGATCATTATAACTTTGCAAAACAGAATATACCAGTAATCTTTTATTTTAATGGTACACATCAAGACTACCACAGACCATCCGATACAGCAGATAAAATCGAATACGATTTATTAGCAAAAAGAACACGTTTGATCTTTCATACAGCTTGGGAAATTGCCAACAGAAAAGCAAGATTGGCTTTGGATAAAACACCAACCAAATAAATTTTAACTATATGGTTTTTAGCCTCACTCTTTATGAGGCTTTTTTATGTATTTAGATATTACTTATCATAAAATCGTGCTAAAATTTTTACATTTAATGAAGATAAATAAAAAACCCAATGATTTCTCATTGGGTTTTGTATACTTTTTAAAGAACAAAACAATTACACGTTAAATCGAAAATGCATTACATCCCCGTCTTTAACAATGTATTCCTTGCCTTCTACTCTCATTTTACCAGCTTCCTTAACTTTCGCTTCAGAACCATAAGCTACATAATCTTCATAAGAAATTGTTTCCGCTCTAATAAAACCTTTTTCAAAATCTGTATGAATTACCCCTGCCGCTTGCGGACCTGTAGCTCCGATAGGAATTGTCCAGGCTCTAACTTCTTTTACACCTGCTGTAAAATACGTTTGTAAGTTTAATAATTTATATGCAGAACGAACCAATCTAGCCACACCTGCTTCCTCTAACCCAATATCTGCTAAAAACATTTGTCTTTCTTCATAATCATCCAATTCTGTGATATCTGCTTCTGTTCCTACGGCCAAAACAATTACCTCAGCATTCTCATCTTTGACAGCTTCTCTAATTTGTGCTACATACTCATTTCCAGAAACTGCAGAACCCTCATCAACATTACAAACATAAAGCACTGGCTTTAAGGTTATAAACTGTAAAACCTGTACAAATTCCATTTCTTTTTCTGAAAAATCTAATGTTCTTACTGAACTTCCTTTTAATAAGGTTTCCTTGATTTTTAAAAGTACAACCAATTCTGCTTGCGCTTCTTTATTACCTGTCTTTGCAGTTCTTTTAACGCGCTCTAACCGTTTTTCAACTGTTTCTAAGTCTTTCAACTGAAGTTCAAAATCAATTGTTTCTTTATCTCTAACAGGATCTATAGATGCGTCTACATGAATAATATTATCATTATCAAAACAACGAATTACATGCAAAAGTGCGTCCGTTTCTCTAATATTTGCTAAAAACTGATTACCTAACCCCTCACCTTTGCTAGCTCCTTTTACAAGACCAGCAATATCTACAATCTCTACTGTTGCTGGTATAACTTTTTCTGGATTCACTAATTCTTCTAACTTCTGTAAACGTATATCTGGTACATTTACGACTCCTAAGTTTGGCTCTATCGTACAAAAAGGAAAGTTTGCACTTTGCGCTTTTGCGTTGGATAAACAGTTAAATAAAGTTGATTTTCCTACGTTTGGTAATCCTACAATTCCAGCTTTCATTTGAATAAATTTTGCGGTTGCAAATATAGATTAACTTTCACAAAAAGTGAATTAAATCAATAAAGAAAGCATAGATTGATCATTTTTATTTACTTTAGAATAATATTTTAACGTAAATTAAGATTATTTATGGAAAAATTAACAGATAAATTTATTTGGAAATCGCTGAAAGAAGGCGATTTAAATGCCTTTTCTGTGCTTTTTGAAAGTTATTATTCGCAATTACACAGTTATGGTTTAAAAATATCTAAAAACGTTTCTTTAACTGAAGACACGCTGCAAGATTTCTTTCTCTACATATATGAACACAGAGAAAATTTAAGCGATTTAGAAACCATTGCTCCTTACCTATTTACTTCATATAAACGTTTTTTATTGAAAGTGATGAAGAAAAACGAAAAACTGAAACATACAGATTTTTCGACACAAACCATTGTAGATATTCAGTTTACAGCAGAAGAGTTAATCACCAATGAGGAAACAGAAAGATTTAAACATAAAAACATCTCTAAACTATTAAATAAATTACCAAAAAGACAAAAAGAAGCAATCTATTTAAAGTATTACAGTGGACTTAAAGCTAAAGAGATATCAGAAATTATGGGTATTAATTACCAAAGTGTTGTAAACAATCTTCACAAAGCAATTAAAGGTTTAAAAGAAGAAATTTCTATTATAAAATTATTTCAATAAATTTTTGGAAAATAAGGGTATAAAAAAAGAAAAATAGCCTTATCTAAGTACATTGACATATAATTGAAATGATTAAGAAAGAATACAATACCATAAATGATTTTTTAGATGATGCTTCTTTTAAAAACTGGGCACTCCAAAAAAATGCTACAGATATCAATTTTTGGGACTTTTGGATTGCAAAGAATGCTGATAGAAAAGAAATAGTAAAAAAGGCCAAAGATCTTGTTATAGGGATTTATTTTGATAAAAAATTTGTTGATAATGAAAAAGTTACTCTCGAGTGGAAAAAACTAGAAAGTAAAATTAAAGCTAAAAAAAGGGCTCCAAAAAAATCCATAAGAAATTTTAAACCTCTCAACATAGCGGCTTCTCTGCTTTTTCTGATTACACTTGGTTATTATTTTATGGATAACACTCCCATGGTAACTCACAAAACTAATTACGGTGAAATTTTAAATATAAAACTACAAGATGGCAGTGATGTCACATTAAATTCAAACTCTACTCTATCCTATTACAAAGATGACAGTAGAAAGGTTTGGCTAACTGGTGAGGCTTTCTTTCAGGTTGATAAAAAAATAGTATCAAATGCAAAATTCTGGGTTTTAACAAACGATTTGTCTGTAGAAGTTTATGGAACCTCTTTTAATGTAAATACAACAGAGGAAAAAACAGATGTGTTTTTAGAGGAAGGAAATATTTGGTTAAAATTGAAAAATGGTGATGATAAAAAAATGATCCCGGGCAATTACATTTCTTATTCTGCGGATAAAAATAAAATATTAGAGGAGATCAATATTTTTAATCCGACTATAAAAACATCATGGAAAGATGGTTCTTTACTTTTTGAAAACCTATCTTTGGAAAAAGCAATGGAAAAAATTGAAAGATCTTATGGTTATTCTATAATTTTTAAAGATGATAAGAGTAAAGAAATACTTATTACTGGCGCAGTTCCGATAACGAATATTGATATCTGTTTAAAAGCCATTGAAAAATCTGTTGAAGTAGTAATAACTAAAAAAGATAATAAATTATTTATTAGTAAGAAGTAGTTATAAATTTATAATCCGTAGATGTTTAAAAAATTAATATTCATAAAACTTATATTATTTATTTTTATAACTTTTACAAATCAAAAAACAATTGCTCAACAACATTCAAAGAATACAATTTATCTAGAAAAACTACTTGATAAAATTAGTAATGAGTACAAAATACTCTTTACCTACAACTCTAATCTACTCAATAACCTAGAAATTCAGGAAGAAGGTTTTATAGACTTATCGTTAAAAGAATCTATTTCATTATTAGAAAAACTCACACCATTCCTTTTTGATGACTTAGGCAACAACTATTATGTTATTTATCCGAAAGAAAGCACCTACAAAAAAAACTATTTTTTAAATAATAATACCATCAAACGGAATAATAATGATAGCATTAATAAAAAAAATAGATTTTTTGCCAGAGGCGTTGTTTTAAGTTCAGATAATACTCCACTTATTGGTGCTACTTTACAAGAAGATAAATCTTTAGCAGGAACAACTACAAAAAAAGATGGAAGTTTTGAGTTTGAGATTTATGACAATAGCAATATCACCTTTGGCTTTATAGGACACAAATCTAAAACGGTAAAACTTACACCAAATATATTTAATGTCATTGTTTTATTATCGGGGCAGGAATTGGAAGAAGTTCAGATTGTAGGTTCTCGAAATAGAAATAGAATTGCAAGTGACACTCCAGTAGCCATTGATTTTATTGATGTAGAAAAAAGCTCAACCAAAAGTAGTCAAATAGAAATAAATCAATTTTTGCAATACGCAATACCATCTTTTAATGCCACAAAACAATCGGGAGCAGATGGCGCAGATCATATAGATCCTGCTACAATTAGAGGTTTAGGACCAGATCAAACGCTCGTTTTAATCAATGGTAAAAGAAGACATCAAGCATCTTTAATAAATTTATATGGCACTAGAGGACGAGGGAATTCTGGAACAGATTTAAACGCAATTCCTATTTCTGCGATAAAAAGAATAGAATTATTAAAAGATGGTGCCTCTGCACAATATGGTTCGGATGCCATTGCCGGTGTCTTAAATATTATTCTAAAGGATAATGACAATGAACTAAATGTAAATTCTACTTTGGGTTTTCATAATGCAAATAGTAAAAGTATTTCCCCAAGTAAAGTAGATGGTTTTACTTATAAATTAGGTTTAAATTACGGGACAAAAATAAATAAAGGAGGTTTTATTAATTTTTCTATAGAAGCCTTATCAACAGAGAATACAATTAGACCTGGAACACTTGCAAGAGAAAAATATGGACAGGCTGCCGTCAAAAACGTGAGTCTATTCTTAAATTCAGAAATACCTATTTATAAGAACACAAAGTTATATTTAAATGGAGGTTTAAATTATAAAAACACGGAAGCATATGCCTTTACAAGAAAACCAAATAGTGAAAGAAATGTTTTGAGCATTTATCCAAATGGATTTAATCCTTTAATTACCTCAAATATATTAGACAATTCGTTATCGCTGGGAATGGTTACCATTTTTAAAGAATGGAATGTAGATCTTAACAATACTTTTGGCAGAAATAACTTTCACTATTTTATAAGAAATACTTTAAACGCCACCTTAGAAAAAAAATCCCCAGCAGAGTTTGATGCTGGTGGTCATCAATTAATTCAAAATACAACAAGTATTGACTTTTCTAGGTATTTTAAGACGAATTCTTCCGGATTTAATATTGCACTAGGATTAGAATACAGATTAGATAAATATAAAATTTTTGCAGGTGAAGAAGCGTCTTATGCAGCTTACGATATTAATGAAGATGTGATAACCTCACAAACCCCTTTATCGGATTACACAGTATATAATGGCATTATTAGACCAGGAGGATCTCAAGGTTTTCCTGGTTATTCAAGAGAAAATGAAGTAGATAGAAATAGATCTAATTTTAGTATTTATGCCGATACTGAAATAGATTTCTCAAAAAACTTTATGTTAGGCACAGCTTTGCGATATGAATATTATAGTGATTTTGGAAATACACTAAATTTTAAAATAGCTTCAAGGTATAAAATGAGTAAGAATATTAATATTAGAAGTTCTTTTAGCACGGGCTTTAGAGCTCCTTCATTGGCTCAAAAATATTACAATTTAACTTTTACTAATTTTATTGGTGATGTACCTACAGAATCCTTATTGGTGGCAAATAATAGTTCAATTGCGAGAATATTTAATATTGACAAATTGAAAGAAGAAGTTGCTAAAAATTTTAGTTTGGGTTTTACATCGAGAATAGGTAATAACTTTAAAGCTTCTTTAGATACATATATTGTTTACATTGAGGATCGAATTATTTTAAGTGGTAATTTTGATGCATCAATACTTGAATTTGGGATAGATAATGTACAGTTTTTTGCCAATGGAGTAAACACAAAAACAACAGGAATTGATTTCCTTTTACACTGGCAAAATAAAATTGGTATAGGTACTTTTTCGTTTGATTTTTCTGGAAATATTAACCACATGAATATTACAGAAATAAAGAACAAAATGTTAGATAAAGAAACTTTTTTTGGAAAAAGAGAGCAACAATTTCTTTTAGCATCAGCACCAAACAGCAAATTTAACGTTGGTTTAAATTATGATTTCAAAAAATTCAAATCTTCTATAAACTTCACAAGATTTAGTGAAATAAAATTAATCGATTGGCAATTAAGTCAAGATCTTTCTAATTTTAATAACTCTGAACGAGAAAGATTAGAAGCTGCAACAGATATCTATCAACCAAAGATTACAACAGATTTACACGTTAGTTATCAATTAAATACGAAAATTAACGCTCAATTAGGTGTAAATAATTTGTTTAACATCTATCCTACAGAACAAAATAGTTTTACTGATAGTGGTGGTTTGTGGGACGCTACACAAATGGGAACAAACGGCTCATTTTACTACACTAAATTAAACATTAAGCTCTAAATATTAGAGATATATTGATTTTTTATGATTTTTTTTAAAAAAAAATAAATTTTAAGAGTATATTTTATATATTTAGCACTTATATACATGAACTCTTATGCTATAAAAGCAAAGAGGTAAAAACATTTATTAACTAATAATTTATTTATGAAACAAAAGTATCTATTAAAATTTTGTACAATTGCTTTTATGTTTATGCTACCATTAGGTTTAATGGCTCAAACAATTAAAGGTAAAGTAACAGATTCATCTGGCGAAGGATTGCCATACATGAATGTCGTAGAGAAGGGAAACACTTCAAATGGAGTTATTTCTGATAAAAATGGAGAATTTTCTATTTCAGTAGAAAGTTTACCGATGACTTTGATGGTTTCATCTATGGGGTTTGAAACAAAAAACGTAAAAGTAACTGAGTCTTCTTATCTAACCATTGTTGTTAATGAAGACAATGCATTAGATGAAGTTGTTGTAACTGGTTCTAGAAACAAGCCAAGAACAATTTTAGATTCTCCTGTGCCAATTGACAATATTGGTGTTGCAGAATTAAAAAACAGTGGACAACCAACATTAGATTTAATGTTAACGTTTAAAGTTCCTTCCTTTAATTCTCAGAATCAAGCGATTTCAGATGCAACTGCGCATTATGATCCGGCAGATTTAAGAGGATTAGGACCGAGTAGAACTTTAGTTTTAATAAACGGAAAACGTAAAAACCAAAGTGCGCAAGTATACTTGAATAGAACTCCAGGAAAAGGAGAAGTTGGTGTAGATTTAAAAAGTATTCCAACTGCTGCTATAGAAAGAGTTGAGGTTTTAAGAGACGGAGCATCTGCAATTTATGGTTCTGATGCCATTGCTGGGGTAATGAATATTATCCTTAAAAAGGATGTGGCATATTCTTCGATAACATCAAAAGCAGGTATTACATCAGAGCAAGATGGTTTTAATTTTGGAACAGATTATAATACTGCATTCTCTTTTGGAGACGGAGGTTTCGTAAATCTTACTTTAGGATATTACAAACAAGAAATCACGAACAGAGCTGGAACATTATATGCTAGCGAAAGACCATCTGATGCAAGACCTAACGAAAATGCATGGTATGATGCAAATCCAACGGGAAATATGACAGTTGGTCAACCAGAAATGGAGAAGAGAGATTTATTTATTAACATGGAACACCCTTTAGGTGATAACGCCACTCTTTACTCTTTTCATGGTTATACCACAAGAACTGGTAAAAGTTTTGCATATTACAGAGCTCCTAACTGGAGAAGAGACGTATCCGATAATAATTTCATCACTTCAAGACCAGAAGATTTTATAGGGTATCAACCAACGTTTGAGACAGCAATTAATGATTACATCAATTCAGGTGGAATTAGATTTTCTTTTGGAGACGAATGGAATGCAGATGCTTCTGTAACTTATGGTGCAAATGATGTTATGTATACAGTAAATAACTCTGTAAATAGAGATTATTTAAATGATACTGGATTTTCACCGAGAACTTTTAAACCAGGGGGATATGCTTTTTCTAACCTTGTAGGTAACTTTGATGTGTCTAAAGAATTAAGCGAGAAAGTTAATTTAGCGATGGGGATAGAATATAAGAAAGAAACCTTTGAAGCGTTTGAAGGGAACCCATTATCTTATTACAAAGCAGGATCTGACTCTTTTGCTGGTGTAAAGCCAGCAGAGGCAGGGGAATGGAATAGAAACAACTTCGGAATCTATTCACAATTAGATTATGATGTTAACGACGCGCTACTTTTAGGTGTTGCTGCACGTTACGAAGATTATTCTGATTCTGGTGATAATTTTTCTTACAAAGTAAATGGACGCTATAAACTAGGTTCTAAGGGAGCATTAAGAGCTTCTTACAGTACTGGATTTAGAGCACCAACTCTTCACCAACGTCACATAACAAACAGTCAATACATTATTGTAGCTGGTTCTTCTGAGCCTGTTTTACAAGGTACATTAGCGAATAACAATCCGGCCGTGGTTGCATTAGGAGTTCCAAACTTAACACATGAAATTTCTAAAAATATTGCTGCAGGTTTTACTTATAAGTTTAATAGTAAATTTTCTGCGTCGGTTGATTTTTATCAAATAAAAGTTGAAGATAGAGTATTGTTTTCCTCTCAAATTGCCTTTAGAAAAGATGCAGGAGATACAGTAGATATAAATGGTGATGGCAAGATTGCAGGAGATGCTGAGTTTTCAACAGACATAAATCCTGTTGAACAGATTTTAGTTAATAACAAGGTTTCTGGTATGCAATTTTTTATTAATGCAGGAGACACAAAAAATACTGGAGCAGATATTGTTTTAAATTACAATAGAATTGATTTTGCTGGAGGTAGATTAAATACAAGTTTTTCTGCTAACTTTAACAAAGTAACTATTGATAAAATTAACACTCCAACTGCTTTAGCTGCAAGTGGATATGATATTTTTGACAGAAGAGAGCAAAGTTTAATTACTTCGTCTAGACCAAGATCAAAAATGATTTTAGGTTTAGCATTTACAAAAAACAAATGGGACTTTTCTCTAAATAATACGCGTTTTGGAGAAGTTACTTTAGCGTCTTCAGACCCAACAAAAGATCAAGAATTAAGTGCTAAAATCGCAACGGATTTAGGATTTACTTACCGTTTAACTGACAAAATTAATATTAATGGAAATGTTAATAATATTTTTGATGTATATCCAGATGAATCTAGAGCAGATACTGGAGAAACCGGTGGTGGGCGTTTTAGATATACCTCACAAGTGCAGCAGTTAGGACAATTAGGTACTAATTACTCATTAGGTTTTAATTACCAATTCTAAAAAAATAAATTAAATTTATTTTTATAAGAGGGCATTCTACAGAATGCCCTTTTTTTATTTTACATTTTTAAAAGAATAATATTATCTTGTTCTATGCAAAAGAGAAAACCAAGTCTTTTATTAAGTCTTATTATTATTATTGTTCTTTCAATTATGATTAGCTTTTCAATGCTATCATTAAAATTGCCAACAATAGCATCCCTTTTATTATGTATTTTTTACACAAGTATCATCAGTATTTTTCTTGGTTACACAAAAGAAAATATCAATAGTTTTATTCTTGAAGGAGTAAAAAAAAGTGCATTTGTTATTGTCATGTTATTAGTTATTGGTTGTTTAATTGGTTCTTGGATTGTTTCAGGAATAATCCCAACAATTATTTATTATGGTTTAGAAATTATAAACCCTAATTATTTTTTGGTTATTGGTTTAATTTCATGTTCAATAATATCGTATTTTACTGGAAGTGCTTATGCATGTATTGGGACTATTGGAGTGGCGATGATTGGTATTGCAGAGGGCATGGGGCTTTCACTACCAATAACTGCAGGAATGATATTGTCAGGTGCTTTGTTTGGAGATAAAATGTCACCATTTTCTGACACAACAAATATGGCTGCAGCGATAACAAAAACACCATTATTTATCCATATTAAATCAATGCTTTATACTACTTTTCCAGCATGGGTTATTGCTTTAATCATGTATGCTTTTATAGGAAGTAATTTTAATACTTCAACAATAGATGTTCAACAAATAGAAAGTCTCAAAAGCTCAATACAAACAAATTTTCAAATATCGCCATTATTATTAATGGTTCCATTGATTACAATTGTACTAGCAATTAAAAAAACACCTCCTATTTTAGCAATTGGAGTTGGGGCTTTTTTAAGTATAATTGTAGGGCTAATTTTTCAAAATCAATTCGATACATATACAATATTAATAAGCTTGGTGGAAGGTTTACAAATAGATTTTGATAGTAATTTAACCACGAAGTTGTTCTCAAATAGAGGAGGTATGGAAAACATGATGCATACAATTTCTATCGTCATTATTGCACTTGTTTTTGGAGAAATAATTACTAAAACAGGTCTTTTAGGAGCTTTAATTAGTGGATTAGAAAAGGTTGTTTATAATACTGTTTCTTTAGTTTTTTTAACGATTATTAGTTGTTTGATAACAACAATGATTAGTAACAGTCAATATTTATCTATTCTTATGCCAGGAGAAGCTTTTTTGCCACTATATAAAACAAAGAACATATCTTCTAGAGTATTGTCTAGAAGTTTAGAAGATGGTGGGACAATGTTCGGAATGTTAGTTCCTTGGACAGGTGACGCCGCATTTGCAGCCTTAACACTTGGCGTTGCAACTATAGATTATTTGCCTTTTGCTTTTTTTGCATTATTAAGTCCAATTATTTCTGTCGTTTTTGCATCATTTAATTTAGCTTTATGGAAAAACGCTGATGATACTTGGGAAACTAAATAATAAATTAAATTTAATAAATAAAAACGATAAGTTTATTATATTTTATCAACCTTAAAGCTATAAATCAGTCAGGGTATATCTGTTATTTGCCCAAATTTTCAACGATAAGATAAATCTCAACAACCAACGTTCTTTGAAAGAAGATCAATTAATTGGTTTTAAGAAATTAGGTTCTTTTTTTTAAAGAAAAAAATTCTGAAGTAAACTCACCGTATGTAAAATACTCAATCCAATCACCTAAATTGATATAGGTGCTATTTTCGTTTAGTTGAATTTCTAAAGGCAAATGTCTGTGACCAAAAACAAAATAATCATAATGCTTCTGGGTAAGTTTTTGTTTGCAGTATAAAACCAACCACTCCTGTTCATCTCCTAAAAATTTAGCATCGTCATCTCCAGAAATTAACTTATTTTTTACAGACAGATAATGTCCTAGTCGAACCCCTATATCTGGATGCAACCATTTGAACATCCATTTAAATAAAGGAAATGTAAATACCTTTTTCATGCGCTTATACCCTTTATC
>JAQXAP010000171.1 GCA_029252865.1 Polaribacter sp. | reverse complement strand
CCCTTCTTTAGCCAATCGGTCGATATTCGGAGTCTTTAAAAAGGGGTAGCGCTTAGATAACCCCAAAGCATCAAAAGGTTGATCATCAACCAAAACAAATAAAAAATTAGGTTGTTTTTGTTTGGTTATCTTTTTAACTGATTGAGCTTGTAAAACAAAATTTGTAGTTAAAAGGAGAATAAAAACTTGACTGATAATACTATTTTTTTTCATGAAGAAATCTAAGAAACCCCCACAAATTTGAGATTAAATACAAATAAAATAGTTCTATTTTCGGTCAATATGCATAAAAAATTGTTCAAATAGTTTAACAAACATTAGTTTACTTAGATAAATTGATACTAGAAATAAAAAGTTATTCTCGCGCATTAATGCAGCGTAAATATGCAATTCTGGGTAAAATACTGATATTATGAATGTTGCTAAATTTATATTTAGTACATTTAAGGAAATATTAATTAAAAATAACAATTATGCAGAAAATTACTTTATCAATTTTAATGTCAATTGGTTTTTTTTTATGTACTCACTCCCAAGTAGATAGGTTAATACCAGCTGACATCGTTAGCAAATCAAATTTATCAGTTCCTGAAACCTTAAAACAATTAAATGACAAAATTCAGAAACATAAATTAAATTTTAACCCAATTTTTCCAACTAAAGTTGCACCAATAGAGGCTTTATCTTTTCCAAAATCTATTCCTTACACGAAATCACCTGTTAAAAAACTTAACAATAACATTCCTACTGTAGCAGAGAGAAGAAATAGGTTTAACAAAAAAAGAAAGAATAGAGCAGCTTACAATAGCAAATCCAACTCAAATGCCTCGAGTTCTAATATGTCTGAATATTCTATTGATGTTTTAAGAAAATTAAACCCTCAAATGTCAATTAATAATAATGATTTAATGACGTTCGATATGGAAGAGTCTTTAGGTAATTATATCGATGTATTTACTTATTTTGAAGATGGTTCACTTGAAACTGAAAAATTTTATGAGTATGATGCAGTTACAAATAGCTACGCTATATATGCATTGTATAAATATACTAATACCTATGATAATGAGGGTAATTTAACACAGAGAATTGAATCTAAAGCAAATTTAGAAATCGGGATGTATGAAGCTTCAGCAGCATCTGTATTTGTTTACGAAAATAATCTTCCTAAGCAGGGATATAATTATTATTATGACAATACAGTGGCAGATTTTATTTTATCCAGTGGTAAAACATACTCTTACAACGGAGATAATTTAATTAACCAGGTTATTTATGATTATACGACGGATGGAGGAACTACATGGATCTCGGCTAAAGCAGAAACCTATTCTTATGATGATAATGGTATGTTAGCTACAGGTATTTTTTATAATTACTCGTCTGAATCTGAAAATTATCAACCTTCTGACAGAGAAGATCACACTTTTAATTTGGCAGGTCAGTATACTCAGCTTGTTTATTATAATTATGATTCTACATTAGGTGAGTGGGTGCCATCGGGCAGGGAAACTTTCTCATATCATTCAGGTGAAATTAAAGAAAGTGTTGTTGAGGGGTACAATGATTTTTATGTTTCTGATGATGGAACTATGTGGGTTGCAGATGAATTCTATCTTATGCCAGCTATTTATCGTGGTTACGGAAATATCGAAACATTAGGGTCTTCAGGTTCTTATGATTCTAGTGGAGAAATAATTGATGTTGAAAGTGTTTATCATTCTTATTCATATACACCACCCGCAACAATTACACCTAATTATACTGAAACATTTAATTCTTTCCTCCCAGAATCATGGGAAGTGGCCCAGGGCGCTTACGGAAGTCCAATAGGTGTCAAAACACAATTCATCGAATGGGATTTTGGAAATGATAGTGAAAATTCCAATGGTACGGCAGCTGTAATTAATATTTATGAAGATGGAATTGCTGATTATTTATTTTCTCCAGTATTTGATCTTTCAGGGGGTACTTATTTCTTAAACTATGATGTAGCATTAACTAAATATGAGTCAACTGAATCTTCTACATTAGGTTCAGATGATTATGTAGCTGTGCTCGTTACACAAGATAGAGGTGATTCATGGACAGAGCTAATGAGATGGATTGCAGAAACAGATATTAGTAATGAGGGAACGCCCGCCGCAGAGAGAACTCTATCTGGTTATGGTACAGAGGTTCAATTTGCTTTTTATGCAAATTCAGGAGCGAATGACCCAGGTATTGATAATGAATTTTTTATTGATAACTTTAGAATCACTTCTGAAACTTTAGGTAAAGCACCGAATATATTAGAGGATTTTACAATGTATCCAACAATTGTAAAGCAAGAACTAAACTTTAGATCTCAAAATAAAGTAGAGGCAATAACAGTCTTTAATTTATTGGGTCAAGAAGTGTTTTTTGGAGCACTAGATACAAATAATTCATCTGTTAATTTGTCAAAATTAACGCCAGGGATGTATATTGTAAAAGTAAGTGTAGAAGGAAAAACAGGGTCCTATAAGATTGTAAAAGAATAACTTTTTTAATAAAATATCTTTTTATAAACGCAAACCAAGAGGTTTGCGTTTTTTAATACTTTTTTTTCACTTAAAATTCGTTTTGCATGGATAGGTTTTTAAAATTAAAAAGAACAAAGTATTTTTTTAGAGCAAATGAAAATAAATAGTATAGTGACTGAATTATGATAAAAGAGTAGAGAGAAATAAAGGAAATAACAATAATTTAAACCCGCGGAGCAACTTTTAATTCATCGTTTTTTTATATATTAGGGTTTCTAAATAGCTGATTATGAAAAAAATACTCATATTATTACTCGTGGTCGTGGTTTATTCTTGCCAAAGCCCAAACGGTACGGTAACTACCAATGATGAACGATCTGAAATTATTAAAACCCTTTTTAAAAACGTAAGTGAAGAAAATATCGATTATCTCAAAGAGTTATTTTCTGATGACATGACGTTTGTAGATGCTAGAAATAACTCAAAAGACAAAGCAGGTTTTATTGCTGGTGTTGAAGGGTTGTTTGAGATGTTTGATGAGATTAGTTTTGAAGATGTAGACGGAGATGCTATCGGCTCTGAAATAGAAACAACAGTCTATGAAAATGGAATTATTTGGACTAATGTCTGGAATACCTTTAGTGCCATTGGTAAATACACTGGGCAAAAAGTAAGTTTTCCTTTTCACCTATCTTATAAATGGGATGGACTTAAAATAATCAAAGAAGTCCAGTTTTTTGACAATACTGCTTTTGATAAAGAACTAAACGCCATGCAAGCGGCCAAGAATGTTTCCGAGAAATTAGTGATCCTATTAGAACTTAAAGTAACCAAAGGAAACACTAAAGAAGATGTGCAAACACTGGTTAAAAAATTAAATGATTTTGTAAGAGCTAATGAACCCAATACCTATGATTATACGTACTTTATTTCTGAAAATGGAAAACGTGTATTTTTAGTAGAGAAATATTTAACCTCTGCAGATCTGGTATTGCATGCAAATAACTTTGAAGGTGGGGCAAACTTTGCTCCATTTATGAAGATGTTTGAAATAGACAAGTTCATTATTGCAGGTAACGCAAGCGATGCATTAAAAGACCTATTAAAAGCATATCCAATAGAATACAGAACTTCTGTTGGTGGCTGGATTTATTAATTTTAAAAAAAACTCTAAAAATATAAAAACAAGTATTAATTAAATTTTTTAAAAAATGAAAAACCTATTTAAATTATTGATGATGGTAGTTATATTAACTGCCTGCTCTACAGGAAATCATGCTGATTTTGAAAAAAACACAGCAGCTGCAAAAAAATATTTTGAACTACATCAAGCAGAAAAATCTGCAGAAATGTTTGAAATGATACATGATGATCTAGAATGGCATATGCCTGTGTATGGCTCTGAAATGGCGGACGCACAAGGCTTAAAAGACGCCATCCTTAATTACCAAACAGCATTTGAAAATATGAGGTTTACGGCAGATTACTGGTTGCCTGGGGTAGATGAAACTACTGGATTACAAGATGGTAGTACACGAGTGTATGGTACTTGGACGGCAGATCATGTAGCCTCTGGGAAGTCTGTTAAATTATCGTCATACCATTCTTTTGCATTTACAGATGGCAAAATATCTGGAGGTGGAGATTGGTTTGATTTTGGAGGAATGATGAATTCTTTGGCTTCTGAGACTGAAACAGCTAAAGAAGAGTAGTCTTAACTATTTACAAACATAAAAAAGCCTTCTTATAGAGGGCTTTTTTATGACGTATATTTAAAAACCTATGAATATCATTATAATAACTTATCTAAACATTGAATTTCAGAGGCTCTGATC
>JAQXAP010000165.1 GCA_029252865.1 Polaribacter sp. | reverse complement strand
TTTTTGTTGGCCTACAAGGACTCGAACCTTGAATGTCGGTACCAAAAACCGGTGTGTTACCAATTACACCATAGGCCAATACTTTAATTCGGGTGCAAATTTAGTTCATTTTACAAAACGCACAAGTATTTTTTAATATTTTTTTGATTTAACAAACATTTAAGATGCGTTTATCATTAATAAAAACAATTCTCAACTATTTTTATTCTTATTTATTAGTAAATTCGCCACATATTATCAAATAACTATGACGTCAGCAACCTTTAAAAAATGGAACATCATTCTAGGATGGGCCACATTTGCCATTGCTTTAATAACATATACTTTAACATTAGAGCCAACCGTGAGTGCTTGGGATTGTGGAGAATATATATCTACCTCTGTGAAGCTTGAAGTAGGACACCCTCCAGGAGCTCCTTTGTTTCAAATGTTAGGTGCGTTTTTTGCAATGTTTACCTCTAGTTTAGATCAAATTGCCAAAATGGTAAACTTTATGTCTGCTTTAGCAAGTGCCTTTTCTATTTTATTTATGTTCTGGACGATAACGAACTTGGCGAAAAAATTAGCTCAAAAAACAGGAGGTTTTTCCGAAGGAAAATACATAGCAATTTTGGGAAGTTCTCTTGTAGGCTCTCTAGCATATACTTTTTCTGATAGCTTTTGGTTTAGTGCTGTAGAGGGTGAGGTATACGCCATGTCATCATTTTTAATGGCCTTATTATTTTGGCTAGGTTTAAAGTGGGAAAGCGAAATACATACAGCCAGAGGAAACAAATGGTTAATTTTAATCAGCTTTGTAGTGGGTTTATCATTCGGAGTTCATATACTTTCATTATTGGTTATCCCAGCCATTGTAATGCTCTATTTCTTCAAAACATATAAAAATATCAACTTAAAAACAACTGCAATCGCAACCATAATTTCTGTAGTTGTTTTAATGCTCGTCTTTAAGTTTTTGTTTCCTTTTACGTTAAAATTCTTTAGTGCCTCTGAATTGTTTTTTATCAATACTATTGGAATGCCATATAATTCTGGATCTATTATTGCTGCACTCGTTTTGGTAGCTTTATTTTATTTCGGATTAAATATTACTCGTAAGAAAAATAAAGTACATACAAATACATTAATTCTATCCGTACTTTTTATCATGATTGGTTTTTCATCTTGGATGATGTTACCAATTAGGGCAAATGCAAACACAACAATTAATGAAAATGATCCTTCTAGTGCAAGAGAATTATTAGCATATTATGAACGTGAACAGTATGGAGATGCCAATGTTTTCTATGACACCTATTACTCTAATTCTTTTGAAAGAGAGCAAGATGCCAAAACCCCTTACAAGGACGACAAACCGAAGTACGAAAAAAGAAATGGCAAATATGAAATTGTAAATAAGTACAAAAATATTGTACCTAATTGGTCTGATAAACATAAAGGTTTTATACCGAGAATGGTAAACCCTGCTTCTGAAAAAATGTACAAATCTATTGCTGGAATTCCTCAAAGGAGTAAACGCAGACCAACATTTGCAGAAAACATAAAATTTATGATGAGCTATCAATTTGGCTACATGTATGGACGTTATTTTATGTGGAATTTTGTTGGTAGACAAAATGATATTCAAGGAAACTTAGATATTTTTAATGGTAATTGGATTAGCGGAATTGATAGTCTTGATGAAATAAGAATTGGTTCTCAGAAAAACCTACCTTCTCAGGTTTTAGAAAATAAAGGAAGAAACAAATACTACTTTTTACCTCTAATTTTAGGAGTTATTGGCTTACTATTTCAAGTAAAATGGGACAAAGAAAACTTCTTTACTTTACTACTATTTTTCCTATTTACAGGTGCAGCTATTATATTTTATACCAACCCAAAACCTTTTGAACCTAGAGAGAGAGATTACGCAGTTGTAGGGAGTTTCTACATATTTGCAATTTGGATTGGTTTGGGAGTATTTGCCTTGTATGAATATTTAAAAACCTTTGCCAATAAAAAAACAATTGCCATTTCAATTTCTGTTATTTCATTTTTAGCAGTGCCAACATTAATGGCTTCGCAAAATTGGGATGATCATGATAGATCTAACAGATACACAACACATTTAAATGCGCAAGCGTATTTAGAAAGTTGTGATAAAAATGCCATTATGTTTACCATTGGAGATAATGACACCTTTCCTCTTTGGTACATGCAAGAAGTAGAAAATATTAGAACTGATATTAAATTGGTAAATACATCACTTTTTGCCACAGATTGGTATATAGATCAGATGAAGCGAGCAACTTATGAGGCAGCTCCAATTCCATCGCAACTAAAACATGATCAATATAAATACGGTACATTAGATGTTGCCTATTCTTTAGAGCATCCTCGATTTAAAGATTCTGTAATGACAGTTAAAAACCTTATGCGTTGGATTGCTTCTGATAGTGACGTAACTTATGTAGAAACTGAGAATGATTCTAAAGAAAAGTTTTATCCAACAAATAGAATTAGAATTCCAGTTAACAAAGAAAAAGTGTTAGCAAACGGAATTGTAGCCCAAAAAGATGCGGACAAAATTCTACCCTACATTGATATTACCATTGACGATAGAGCATTATTTAAAAATCGAATTTTAATGTTAGATATTCTTGCTAATAACGATTGGGAAAGACCTATTTATTTTACTGGTGGAGCAAATGCCGATGAAGAATATATCTGGCTAAAAGATTACTTACAATTAGATGGTTTAGCTTATAAATTTGTGCCTATTAAAACACCAATAGCTGAAAAGAGTCTATTTGATATGGGACGAATTGACCCTGATAAAATGTATTCAAATATTCAAAAATGGGATTGGAGAAACATTAATGATGGTAAAATCTATTTAGACGAACAAACTAAAAGAAATTCTATATCCATGCGTAATAGCTTATTCCGTTTGTCTGATACTTTTGCTCAAAAAGGAGATACCATAAAAGCAATAGAAGTTTTAGATTTATCGCTAGAAAAAATGCCTATTAAAGATTTTGATCATTACACATTATCTACTGGCTATCCAGAGGCTTACTACAAATTAGGCAATCAAGAAAAAGCGAGAGAGACTGCAGAAACTCTTTTAAGGGTTTATACAGAAAAAGCTACTTGGTTAAGTACTTTTGATATTGATGATTTGTCTCTAATTGAAGACGAATTACAAACATCTTTTTACATCTTTGATACCATTGTTAGAAATATAGAACTTTACGACAATGACAAAGACTATTTGCAACAAAAAAAACAATCTGTTAATGAAATATTTAGGCTTTTTAGCCATTTAATGCCGGACGAAGAATAAAGTTCAGATGAAAAAATATTTTTCCAAAACGCCACGTTTTATGATGAGATTTTTCTCTAAATATACGTGGCGTTTTCAATCTAATGAAAAAGAAATTTTTCTAACATTTGATGACGGCCCAACCCCAGAAATTACACAATTTGTTTTATCTGAATTGAAAAAATACAATGCAAAAGCTACTTTTTTTTGTATTGGAAAGAATATACAGAATTACCCGGAAATCTTTAATAAAATTATTTCTGATGGGCATTCTATTGGAAACCACACTCAAAACCATTTAAATGCCTGGAAAACGACAACTGAAAACTATATTGCTAATTTTTTAGAGTGTCACAAAACAATCACACAATTCAACAAAATAAAATTTAAAAAGCAATTATTTAGACCTCCTTATGGGAAAATTAAGAAGTCTCAAGCGAAGAAAATCTTAAAAAAGGGTTATAAAATTATTATGTGGGATGTTTTATCTGCTGATTTTGATAACACAATTTCAAAAGAAAGGTGCCTACAAAATGTATTAAATAATGCTAAAAAAGGGAGTATTATTGTTTTTCATGATAGCCTTAAAGCTTCAAAAAAAGTGAA
>JAQXAP010000108.1 GCA_029252865.1 Polaribacter sp. | reverse complement strand
GTTTGTAGTTTTTCTTTTATTTTTCTGTCGTCATTCGTCATGTCAGTATTTTTTATTTTTTATTTTTTTTGAAAAAACAATGCTGGCTAAAATAGTTCTTTTTTCAAAAACTTAGCAGTATAACTAGTTTTATGTTTTGCAACTTCTTCAGGAGTTCCTTTACATATAATTTTACCACCTTTTTTACCACCTTCCATACCAACATCAATAATGTAATCTGCAAGTTTTACAACATCTAAGTTGTGTTCTATAATTAACACAGTATTACCCTTGTCCGCTAGTTTATTGAGAACATCCATTAAAACTCTAATATCTTCAAAATGAAGTCCTGTTGTTGGTTCATCTAAAATATAAAATGTGTTCCCTGTGTCTCTTTTAGATAACTCTGCTGCAAGTTTTATTCTTTGTGCTTCTCCACCAGAAAGTGTGGTTGATTGTTGTCCTAGAGTAATGTAACCTAGACCAACATCTTTAATTGTTTTTAATTTTCTATAAATTTTAGGAATGTTTTCAAAGAACACCGTGGCCTCTTCAATCGTCATATTTAATAAATCAGAAATCGATTTTCCCTTGTAGCGAATTTCTAGTGTCTCTCTGTTAAATCGTTTTCCTTGACAGGTTTCACATTCCACTTGAACGTCTGGTAAAAAGTTCATTTCAATTACCCTAACACCACCGCCTTGACATGTTTCACATCTTCCTCCCTTTACATTAAAAGAAAAACGACCGGGTTTGTAGCCACGTATTGCCGCTTCTGGAGTTTTAGCGAATAAACTTCTAACTTCAGAAAAAGTACCTGTATAAGTTGCTGGGTTAGAACGCGGAGTTCTACCAATTGGAGATTGGTCAATATCAATTACTTTATCAATAAACTCTAAACCTTCAATTTTCTTGTACGGCATTGGTTTTTTTACACCTCTATAAATATGAGCATTTAAAATAGGGTATAAGGTCTCATTTATTAAGGTAGATTTTCCACTTCCAGAAACTCCCGTAACACAAATCATTTTTCCTAAAGGAAAATCTACAGAAACATTTTTTAGATTGTTTCCTGAAGCTCCTTTGAGTTTAATGAATTTGCCATTACCTTCTCTACGTTTTTTCGGAACTACAATTTCCTTTCTTCCTGTTAAATAAGCTGCAGTTAAAGTATTTTGTTTTTTTAAATCTTTAAAAGTTCCAGCAGAAACAATTTCTCCTCCATGTCTTCCTGCTCCAGGACCAATATCGAATACGAAATCTGCATGTTCCATCATATCTTTGTCGTGCTCAACTACTAAAACTGAGTTTCCTAAGTTCCTTAATTTTACTAAAGAATCTATTAGTTTTTGATTGTCTCGTTGGTGCAATCCAATACTTGGTTCGTCTAAAATATATAAAACACCAACCAATTGAGAACCAATTTGAGTTGCCAATCGAATTCTTTGAGCTTCTCCACCGGAAAGAGACTTAGAAGTTCTATCAAGAGTTAAATAATCTAAGCCAACATCTAATAAAAATTGAATTCTAGTTCTTATTTCTTTTAAAATTTCTGACGCAATTAAAAGTTGTTTTTCTGATAACTCTTTTTCAATATTCTTGAACCATTCCGCAAGTTCAGTTATATCCATTTTAGCTAAATCACTAATATTTTTATCAGTAATTTTAAAATGAAGTGCTTCTTTTTTTAATCTCTTTCCGTCGCAAGAAGAGCAAGAAACTTCGTCCATAAAGCCTTTTGCCCAGCGTTTTAGACTCGTACTTTCTGCGTTTGTGTATTGATTTTCAATAAAAGAGATAATGCCTTCAAAATCAATTTTGTAATTTCTGGTTATTCCAACAGTTTTAGACTTAATTTCAAAAGATTCATTACCGCCATTTAAAATGATATCTAAAGCCTCTTTTGGAATGCTTTTTATTGCATCTGTTAATTTGAATTTATAACGTTCAGCAATATTTTCTATTTGTTTAAAAATCCAACTACTTTTTTGAGCTCCTAAAGGGATAATTCCTCCATTTTGTATAGAAACTGTATAATCTGGAATTACTTTTTTTAAATTGATTTCGTTTGTAATGCCCAAGCCATTGCACCTGTCGCATGCACCTTTTGGAGAATTAAAAGAAAAATTATTTGGTTCTGGATTTGGGTAGGCAATGCCGGAAGTTGGGCACATTAATTCTCTACTAAAATAACGGGGTTTATTGTTTTCAGTATCAATAACCATCATAATGTTATTTCCCGAATATAAAGCTGTTTTTATGGTTTCCTCTAAACGTTTCTCTACTGATTCATTGATTAGAAGTCTATCAATTACAACTTCAATGTCATGCGTTTTGTATCTGTCTAAACGCATTCCTTTTTCTATTTCTTTAATTTCTCCATCAATTCTGACCCGTAAAAAACCTTGTTTAGAAATTTGTTCAAAAAGTTCACGATAATGCCCTTTTCTAGATTTAATTAAAGGTGCTAGAACAGCGACTTTTTTATTCTCAAAATCTTTTAAAATGAGTTGCCTGATTTGTTCGTCAGAATAACTTACCATTTTTTCTCCTGAATTGTAGGAGTAGGCATCTGCAGATCTTGCAAACAGTAATCTTAAAAAATCGTAAATTTCAGTAATAGTACCAACTGTAGATCGAGGGCTTTTATTTGTGGTTTTCTGTTCTATTGAAATTACCGGAGAAAGGCCATCAATTTTATCAACATCGGGTCTTTCTAAGCCACCTAAAAATTGTCTTGCATATGCAGAAAATGTTTCAATATAACGCCTCTGCCCTTCAGCGTATATGGTATCGAAGGCTAAGGATGATTTTCCACTTCCGCTCAGACCAGTAATGACAACTAGTTTTTCGCGAGGAATTTTTACATCAATATTTTTTAAATTATGGGCTCTTGCTCCGTAAACTTCTATGTGTTCTTGGTCTTTCAAATTAGTTTTTTTCAGAAAAAGACAAAGTTAAAGAATCCTATTTTAATCAAAGGTGGATTGTTTCATGCTTTTGACATAAAACTTTCTATTAAAATGAAATTATGATAAAAACAGATGTTTAAATTGTGGTGCTATCAAATCATAAAATACTATCTTGCATTTAAATATTTTAGTAATAAATGATTGATAGTATTCGACATTTTTTTGAAAGAAATGGATTTCATGTTTCATCAAGATTAGCAGACAGAATAGGTATGAGAGCATTAAACGTGCGTTTGTTTTTTATTTATTTTACTTTTTTTACAGTTGGTTTGTCTTTTGGTTTTTATTTAACCTTCGCATTTTTATTAAAGTTAAAAGATAAAATATACACTAAAAGAAGCTCAGTATTTGACTTGTAGTCTATGAAGATAAAGGTACTAGAATCTAAAATAAATAAAACATTATTTTTAGTTGTGACTATTTTGTCAATAGGAACAATTGGGTATATGCTGCTCTCTCAATATACTTTTGTAGATGCATTGTATATGACTGTAATAACGGTAACAACCGTAGGATTTGGTGAGTTAAGACCATTCTCGCCAGAAGAGAAAGTTTTTACAATATTTTTAATTTTAACAAGTATTACTGTTTTTGGTTACGCTGTCTCAGCTTTTTCAGAATATTTAGTAAGTGGTAGATTATTTGAACATTTTAAGCAAAGAAAAGTGGAAAAACAAATTGCGAATTTAAAAGGACATACCATCGTTTGTGGTTATGGGAGAAACGGAAGACAGGCAATTTTAAAATTAAAAAATTACAATAAAAAGTTTGTAGTCGTTGAGGAGAAGAAAGAAAGAACGGAAGCTTTAGACGCTCAAGGGATTTTGAATATTAGCGGAGATGCGACTATAGATGAAACTTTACTTCGGGCAGGTATAAAGAACGCGTCTAATTTAATTACTGCTTTGCCTTCTGATGCCAATAACTTGTTTGTGGTACTGACCGCAAGTCAGTTAAATAAAAAATGTAAAGTAATAAGTAGGGCTTCAAACGAGTCTTCTTACAGTAAATTAAAAATAGCGGGTGCAAGTAATGTTATTATGCCAGACAAATTGGGTGGTGATCACATGGCGTCGTTAGTCGTTACTCCAGATGTGATTGAATTTGTAGATAGGTTAACTATAGAGGGCGAAACTACAGCAAATTTAGAGGAAATTGCTGTAGATGACTTGCCTAAAATGTACATTAATAAAACAATTTTAGATTTAGATTTAAGAAAAGAAACCGGTTGTACGGTTATTGGTTTTGTTAAGCCTAATCAAGAGTATATTATAAACCCGGAAGCAGATTGTATTTTAATTGAAGGATCTCGTTTAATAGTTTTAGGAAGACCAGAGCAAATAATCAAATTAAGACAATTGTTTTAATCAGTAGTGATTTTTAAAGCCAGAAATAACAAATTATATTTTAAAGTAAATGGTAAAAGTGGTTGTTACAGGTAGTAATGGATTGTTAGGTCAATCCTTAATAAATTTATTACTTAAAGAAAAAGATGTGTATAAAGTTATTGGTTTTTCTCGGGGAGAAAATAGAAGTGGAAGAGACGATTTTTCTTATGTATCTATTGATATCACAAATGAGAAAAATTTGAAAGAAATATTATTAGAAATTGAGCCAAACTTTATCATTAATACTGCAGCAATGACCCAAGTTGATGACTGTGAGGTTGATAAGCAAGCATGTGATTTGTTAAATGTATCTGTAGTTGAGTGGTTAGCAGAAATTTCAGATAATAAAAATGCTCATTTAATTCATCTTTCTACGGATTTTATTTTTGATGGAATTAAAGGAAATTATAAAGAAACAGATGTGCCAAACCCATTGAGTTATTATGGACTGTCTAAATTGAAATCTGAAGAGGTTTTGATAAACTCTAAAATTGACTATACCATTTTAAGAACTATTTTAGTTTTTGGAAAAGTATATGACATGAGTAGGAGTAATATTGTGCTTTGGGTAAAAAGTATGCTAGAAAAAGGAAAAGAAATTACAATTGTTAATGATCAATATAGGTCACCAACTTATGTTGAAGATTTGGCTTTGACTTGTAAAATTGCTATAGATAAGAGAGCAAGAGGAATTTATAACATCTCATCAAATGAATTATTAAGCGTTTATGAAATAGTACAGCAAATTGCGGATGTATTTCTTTTAGATAAAAAATTAATAAAACCAATTTCTTCATCAACTTTAAATCAAACTGCGCTTAGACCAGCCAAAACGGGTTTCGATTTATCAAAAACAAATAGGGTTTTAGGGTTCTATCCAGAATCCTTTAAAGAATCTTTGCGAAGATTTAGACAAAGCTTAACATAAAAATTAGTTTTAACGCTTAAAACTTGTTGAAAGCCCAATTTTTTATGATATTGCGCGTCAGTTAACTTAAACCGAACAAACTACCTATTATGAAGAAAAAACTTCTTTCACTGTTGCTTTTAGCATTACCAATTATAACATTTGCGCAAGAAAAGGGATTAGATAAACAAATAGATGAAGCTTTTAAGCCAATATCAGATTTCTTTAGTGAAGTAATATTCTTTACGATACCAATTGCAGGAATAAATGTTCCTTTTGTGTTACTCTTATTAGTTGGTAGTGCATTGTTTTTTACTATTTATTTTAAATTTCCTAATATTTTTCACTTTAAAACGGCGATTAACGTTGTTAGAGGGAAATACGATGAGCTAGACCATGCTTCAGTTAATCCAGAGCTAGCTGTAGATGGAGATATAGCAGATACAATTAAAGATGAAAGTAACGAAGGTGAAGTTACTCACTTCCAAGCATTGGCTACGGCAGTTTCAGGAACAGTAGGGAATGGTAATATAGCCGGAGTTGCATTGGCAATTGCTCTTGGTGGGCCAGGAGCTACCTTTTGGATGGTGGTCTGTGGTTTTCTTGGGATGTCGACAAAGTTTGTTGAATGTACACTGGGAGTTCAGTACAGAGATGTGGGAGAAGATGGGACTGTTTATGGCGGTCCGATGTATTACATTAGTAAAGGGTTAAAAGAGAGAGGCTTTGAAGTATTTGGAAAAATAATGGCTGTAATTTTTGCTATTTTCTGTATTGGTGGATCATTTGGAGGGGGTAATGCTGCTCAATCCAACCAAGCAACTGTAGTTTTGAAAGAGTTAATGGGGCTTGAAAGTACTGGAGCTGGATTTTGGATTGGAGTTATTATGGCGATTGTTGTGGGTATTATAATTATTGGAGGAATTAAAAGAATTGCTTCGGTAACAGAAAAAGTAGTACCATTTATGGCATTATTGTATTTATTAGCATGCCTTTATATTCTAGGAGCGAATTTTTCATTAATAGATGATGCATTTTCTTTAATTTTAAAAGAAGCTTTTAATCCAACGGCTATAGGAGTTGGAGGAGTTATTGGAGTGTTACTAGTAGGGTTTAAAAGAGCTGCGTTTTCAAATGAGGCAGGTGCAGGGTCCGCATCAATCGCACATTCAGCAGTGAAAACTAAATATTCAGCATCTGAAGGTTTGGTTGCATTATTAGAACCATTCATAGATACAGTTGTAATTTGTACTATGACTGCCTTGGTAATTATAATCTTTAATTTTGGTGGAGATGCCTCAGGAGCAACAATTTTTCAATACGGAGGAGATGGAGCTGGTGCTGTTTTAATTGATGGAGTTTCATATGAAGGAGCGGGAATTACCTCAAAAGCTTTTGCACAATATATACCCTATTCTAATGTTTTCTTAACAGTAGCAGTTGTTTTGTTTGCGGTTTCTACAATGATTTCTTGGTCTTATTATGGACTACAATCGTGGAAATTTTTATTTGGTAGAGGTAAAGGGGCAGATATGGCTTACAAGTTATTATTCTTGTTATTTGTAATTATTGGAGCTTCAGCAAGTATGAATTCAATTTGGGCATTTTCAGACGCCATGATTTTTGCTATGGTATTCCCTAATATGGTAGGATTGTATTTCCTATTCCCTGTTGTTAAAAAGCAATTAAAACGTTATCTTGAGGCCATAAAAAGCTAAAAAGAAAAAAATGAAAATATTTAAATCCCATTTCTGGTATAATAAAAACCAAAGAAATGGGATTTTTGTTTTATGCACCATAATCTTTACGTTTCAGGTCTTAATTTTTACAGACGTTTTTGCTCAAGATGAAATTATTGAAACTAATAGTCCAGAAATTATAGCTTTTCAACAGCAAATAGATAGTTTAAGACTAATTCAAATTGAAAATAGAAAACCTAAGATTTATCCATTCAATCCAAATTACATTAATGATTACAGAGGTGAGCAATTAGGGATGTCTTTAGAAGAAATTGATAGGCTTTTAATATTTAGAAAATCTAATAAGTTTATAAATTCAAAAAAAGAATTTCAAAATATAACGAAAGTTTCAGACAGCTTACTCAGTAAAATTGGTCCTTATTTCAAATTTCCGGATTGGGTTACAAAACATAATCAGCAAAAAAATACTAGTCGAAATTTTAATTACAATAAAACTGATAAACCAAGATTTTCTAAACATAAAATAAGCACCACGAATATCAATAAAGCTACTGCAGAAGATTTTAAAACCATAAACGGAATAGGCTCTGCATTTTCTGAGAGAATTATTAAGTATCGTTCTAAATTACAAGGTTTTTCTTTTAATGATCAATTGTACGAAATCTGGGGTTTAGAAAATGAAGTAGCTGATAGGGTATTATCTGTTTTTAAGATTAAAACAAAACCTTTCATTAAAAAAGAAAATGTAAATATATTAGAATTCAAACAATTACTCAAAAATCCCTACATAGATTACAAGCTTTGCAAAATGATTTTTGAGTATAGAGATGAGGTTGCAGAATTGCAAGATATCGCAGAATTAAAAAACATCAAAGATTTTCCATTAGAGTTGTATGATAGAATAGTGTTATATTTGTTGGCTGAATAAATAAACAAATTACAAGCCTAATGAACAGCATGTATTTCACAGAAGAACACGAAGTTTTTCGTACAAGTTTCAAAGATTTTTTACAAAAAGAAGTTGTTCCGCACATAGATAAATGGGAGAAAACAGGAACTATTGAGCGTTTCATATGGAAAAAATTTGGAGAAATGGGGTATTTTGGTCTATCCACTCCTGAAGAATACGGAGGATTAGATTTAGATTTGTTTTATACGGTCATATTTCTAGAAGAAATGCAAAAAATTAATTCTTGCGGTTTTGCAGCAGCAATTTGGGCGCATGAATATTTAGCGATGACACACTTAAATAAAGAAGGCAATCATGAACAAAAAGAAAAATATTTAATTCCCAGTGTAGAGGGAGATATGGTTGGGTGTTTGTGTATTACAGAGCCTTTTGGAGGTAGTGATGTTGCAGGTATGCGCTCTACAGCAGTGAAAAAAGGAGACAAATACGTATTAAACGGTTCAAAAACATTTATAACAAATGGTGTTTATTCAGATTATTTAATAGTTGCTGCAAAAACAGATTCCTCAGAAAAATATAAAGGAATAAGTTTGTTTATTGTTGATAGAGAGGCTAAAGGAATCTCAGCTACCAAGTTAGATAAGTTGGGTTGGAAAGCTTCAGATACGGGAGAGATTGCTTTCGATAATGTAGAGATTTCAGAAACTAATCTATTGGGAGAAGAAGGAAAAGGCTTTCCGTATATAATGCAACACTTTGCTTTAGAGCGTTTAATCATGGGGGTAAATGCACACGCCAGAGCTGAATTTGCAATGGACTATGCGGTGAACTATATGAATGAACGAACTGCATTTGGTAAATCTTTAGATCAATTTCAGGCCTTACGACATAAAATTGCTGAAATGGCAAGTAGAATTGATATGTGTAAAGAGTATAATTATTCAATTACAAAACGATTAAATGATGGCCATTATGTCGTGAAGGAGGCAAGTATGTCGAAACTACTTTCTACAAAAATGGCTGATGAAGTTATCTATGAAGCATTACAAATGTTAGGTGGATATGGTTATATGGAAGAATATCCTATGGCACGTTTACTGAGAGATAGTAGGTTAGGCCCCATAGGAGGAGGAACTTCAGAAATTTTAAAAGAAATAATTGCAAAAATGGTAATCGATAAGAAAGAATACAAGAAAGTTACCTAATACTTCTTTAGTGCTTTATGACAAGGAGTCGTGCTTTACTTGTTTTAAAAATAAGCACAAAGGATTTCGTTTTAATTCCTATCAAATAATACCTTGTTAAAAATATATCATAATTATTGCTTGCTAGTTCATATTTTGTAATTACATTTGCAATCCAAAAAATAGAATTAATAGTTTAAAAACTATTTAAAATATAAAGAGATTTTGAGAGGAGGTGCCAACTTATGTTAATTATACCAATTAAAGAAGGAGAAAACATTGATAGGGCTTTAAAGCGTTACAAAAGAAAATTTGATCGTACTAAAACGATGAAAAACTTGCGTTCAAGAAAGAATTTCACGAAACCTTCTATAGCAAACAGAGCGCAAAGGATTAAAGCTTCTTACGTTCAGAAATTAAGAACACAAGAAGAAGTAGGTTAGAGATAGCTTATTATTCTAAACATAGACTCGTATTGATTTATCAATACGAGTTTTTTTATGCTTTTTTTTGTAAATTTATACTAAAATATTTAAAAATTGGTTGACGCTTTTCTAGAATACTTAGATTTAGAGAAAAAATACTCCGTACACACGATTGCTGCATACAAAAACGATTTACAGTCATTCAGAAAGTTTTTGGTGACGGAATATGCTCAAGAAAATTTAATAGAGGTTCATTATTCGCAGATCAGAAATTGGATAGTGAGTCTGGTTAATCTCAAAGTGTCAAACAGGTCAGTCAACAGAAAAGTAAGTGCTTTAAAATCTTTTTTCACGTTTTTGCAAAAAACAAAACAAATAGATCACAATCCTCTTTCTAAACACAAATCCTTGAAAATTGAAAAAAGAATACAAGTTCCATTTTCCTTCAAAGAAATAAATACTGTCATTAATCACATAGATAAAGATACGAATGATGATTTTGAATCTTTAAGGAATAGGTTAATTGTAGAGTTATTTTACTCGACAGGTATGAGAAGATCGGAGTTGATTAACATTAAACAAAGAGATGTTAGTTTTTCAGATAAAACAATTAAAATTCTAGGTAAACGAAATAAAGAGAGGTTTGTTCCTTTATTAGGGTCTGTTATTCAAACCTTAAAAAGATATTTGGATTTAAAAAAAGAATTTGAAATTGGTTTAGAGGAGTTATTTATTACAGAAAAAGGAAACAAAATTTATGAAACTCTTGTTTATAGAATTATAAATCACTATTTTGGTCAGGTATCCTCCAAAGAAAAAAGAAGCCCCCATATCTTAAGGCATTCTTTCGCAACACATCTTTTAAATGAGGGTGCAGATTTAAATTCAGTTAAAGATTTGCTAGGGCATTCCTCTTTAGCGTCGACACAAGTCTATACTCAAAATAGTCTTGATGTTTTAAAAAAAGTTTATAACAAAGCTCACCCTAGGGGTTCAAAAAAAGATTAAAGTATGAAAGTATTCACTCAGTCAGTAAATTTTAATGCAGATAAGAAACTTATAATTTATGCCGATGAAAAAGTTTTAGGATTAGTCAAGTATCATGATAAGATTGTTGATGCAGAAGTTTTTTTAAAAGTGCTCAATATTAGTGATAAAGAAAATAAATTAACAGAAATAAAAATTAATATACCAGGAAGTGAGTTAATTGTAAAAAGAGAGGCAAGAACCTTTGAAGAAGGTATTAATTCTGCGGTTGATAACTTAAAAAGACAATTAAAAAGATCGAAAGAAAGACACAGAGATTCTATTATTTCATAAAATTAAAAAAAAGATTAAAAAAAGTTTTTGAAATGAAAAAAAACTTTATACATTTGCAATCCGTTTGAAAAAGCGGGTTGTTTTTTTACATCAAAAGCCGATGTAGCTCAGCTGGCTAGAGCAGCTGATTTGTAATCAGCAGGTCGTGGGTTCGAGTCCCTCCATCGGCTCAAAAAAACAAGAAATTACTTAGGTAATTTTGTTCATTGAAATAATAGGTTTAAGGGGAGATACTCAAGCGGCCAACGAGGACGGACTGTAACTCCGTTGACTACGTCTTCGCAGGTTCGAATCCTGCTCTCCCCACAAATTTATACATTGCGAAAGTAGCTCAGTTGGTAGAGCGTCAGCCTTCCAAGCTGAATGTCGCCGGTTCGAACCCGGTCTTTCGCTCAAAAAAAAGTATCAACAAGCCGGTGTAGCTCAGTTGGTAGAGCGCATCCTTGGTAGGGATGAGGTCGTGAGTTCAAGTCTCATCGCTGGCTCATTTTATAAGTATTTAATAGAGTAAATATATTTAAACTAAGAATTAAAATTAACAAACATGGCAAAGGCAACTTTTGATCGTTCGAAACCACACCTAAACATTGGTACAATTGGACACGTAGATCACGGTAAAACAACTTTAACTGCTGCTATTACTAAAGTATTAGCTGATGCAGGTTTTTCAGAAGCAAGATCATTCGATCAGATTGATAACGCACCTGAAGAAAAAGAAAGAGGTATCACAATTAATACTTCACACGTAGAATATCAAACAGCAAATCGTCACTATGCTCACGTTGACTGTCCAGGTCACGCGGATTACGTTAAGAACATGGTAACAGGTGCTGCACAAATGGATGGAGCAATTTTAGTAGTTGCTGCAACAGATGGGCCAATGCCACAGACGAGAGAGCACATTTTATTAGGACGCCAGGTAGGTATTCCTCGTATGGTTGTTTTCTTGAACAAAGTGGACATGCTTGATGGTGATGAAGAGATGTTAGAATTAGTAGACATGGAAGTAAGAGAATTACTTTCTTTCTATGAGTATGATGGTGACAACGGTCCTATCGTATCAGGTTCTGCATTAGGTGCTTTAAACGGTGAGCAACAATGGGTTGATACTGTTTTAGAATTAATGGCACAAGTTGATGCTTGGATCGAAGAGCCTTTAAGAGAGGTTGATAAAGATTTCTTAATGCCAATTGAAGATGTATTTTCAATTACTGGTCGTGGAACTGTAGCTACAGGTCGTATCGAAACTGGTATTGCAAATACAGGAGATGCAGTTGACATTATTGGTATGGGAGCTGAAAAAATGCAGTCTACTATTACTGGTATTGAAATGTTCCGTCAAATCTTAGATAGAGGTGAAGCAGGAGATAATGCTGGTATCTTATTAAGAGGTATTGCAAAAGAAGATATTAAAAGAGGTATGGTAATCTGTAAGCCAGGTTCTGTAACTCCTCATGCTAAGTTTAAAGCAGAGGTTTATGTTCTTAAAAAAGAAGAAGGTGGACGTCACACTCCATTCCATAACAACTACCGTCCACAATTTTATGTGAGAACAACAGATGTTACTGGTAACATTCAATTGCCTGATGGTGTTGAAATGGTAATGCCAGGAGATAACTTAACAATTACAGTTGATTTAATCCAACCAATCGCATTAAACTTAGGTTTACGTTTTGCAATCCGTGAAGGAGGAAGAACAGTAGGTGCAGGTCAGGTTACTGAGATTTTAGACTAAACTAATTTTCGTTTAGTATCAAATAGATATACAGGGTGTCCCGATTTTTATCGGGATGCCTTTTATAAGTAAAGAAAAATAGAGAGACGGGCGTAGTTCAGCGGTAGAGCACTGGTCTCCAAAACCAGCTGTCGGGAGTTCGAATCTCTCCGCCCGTGCAAATAAAAAACATATATAACTAATGAAGTTTATTCAATATATCAAAGATTCTTTTGAGGAATTAAACAACCATATGACTTGGATCTCTAAAGAGGATGCGCAAAAATCGACAATGACAGTTGCTGTTTTTACGATTTTATTCGCTTTAGCCGTTGCAGGTATCGATTATGTTTTTCAAACCGGATTAGATATTTTTTTTACAACGTTTAAATCTAACTAATTATGGCAACTGATTCAGTAATGAAATGGTATGTTGTAAGAGCCATTGGAGGACAGGAAAATAAAGTTCAGTCCTATATAGAGACTGAAATTAGTCGTTTAGGGCTTTCAGACTTTGTAAGTCAAGTGATTGTTCCTAAAGAGAAAGTCGTTCAAATAAAAGACGGTAAAAAAATCCACAAGGAAAAAGTTTATTTTCCAGGATATATTATGGTAGAAGCAAATCTATCTGGTGAAGTTCCTCACGTTATTAAATCAATAACTGGTGTTATTGGTTTCTTAGGAGAAACCAAAGGAGGAGAGCCAGTACCAATGCGTAAATCCGAAGTAAACCGAATGTTAGGAAAAGTAGACGAATTGTCTGTACAAGACGAAAACGTTGCCATTCCATTTGATATTGGTGAAACAGTAAAAGTTGTTGATGGACCTTTTAATGGTTTTGATGGAACGATTGAAAAAGTGAATGAAGAAAAGCGTAAGCTTGAGGTAATGGTGAAGATTTTCGGAAGAAAGACACCATTAGAATTGAGTTATATGCAAGTAGAAAAGATATAATTGTTACCAAATATATAAAGACCGATTTGTTTTGGGGCTTCCAACTTTAAACAAATCATTAAACATTTTAAAATGGCAAAAGAAGTTAGTAAAGTAGTTAAGTTACAAGTAAGGGGAGGCGCAGCGAATCCATCGCCGCCGGTTGGACCCGCTTTAGGAGCTGCTGGTGTTAACAT
>JAQXAP010000105.1 GCA_029252865.1 Polaribacter sp. | reverse complement strand
AATACTATAAATAAGTGCTGAATCCTTTGCGCCATAAACCTTGGTTTGATCAATTGCTACTACTATTAAGCCTGCTGCAGTAATACCGAATTCTGATGTTTCAAAACTTACAGTGTAATTAGAGCTTGATGCTGATGAAGGTGTAATGGTATATGATCCTACATTTTCTCCTACAGCTCTTGAAACAATTACTCCTGTTTCTAAACTAGCTTCTGTGTCTTCATTCACAAATCCTGTGATACTGTATGTAAATGTTGGATCTGCTGATCCATATACTTTGGTTTGATCAATCGCAGTTACAGTTAACGGCGCCCCTGTAATACTAAAATCTCCTGTAACAAAACTGACGGTGTAGTTACTCTTTTCCGCTCCTGATGGTGTAATGGTGTGTGATCCTACATTTTCTCCTGCAGCTCTTGAAATAATTACTCCCGTTTCTAAACTAGTTTCTGTATCTCCATTTACAAACCCTTTGATGACATAAGTCAGTGTTGGATCTGTTGCCCCATATACTTTGGTTTGATCATTTGCGGTTACAGTTAATGGTGCGGCTGTAATATTAAAGTCTGCCGTAACAAAACTGATAGTATAGTTACTCTTTGCCGCACCTGATGGCGTAATGGTATACTTTCCTACATTTTCCCCGGCAGCTCTTAAAATACTTACTCCTGTATCTAAACTAGCTTCTGTGTCTCCATTTACAAATCCTTCAATACTATAATTAAGTACTGAATCCGTTGCGCCATAAACTTTGGTTTCGTCAATTGCCCTTACAAATAAGGGCGCGGCTGTAATATCGCCTGATAAAGTAGGTTGCGTAAGCGTGTATTTTTTAGAATCTGCCCCCGAGAGGGTATACCCCGAGCCATATATGATAATTCCTGTGCCAATATTTGCACTGGCAAAAGTAAATATTGGTATACCGCCTAAAATCACATCATCGCCAGGTATTACACCTGAAAGTATTTCTGTTCCTGAAATAGTGGCTACTGTTGAACCATTATATACTTTATTGTACCCTGCAATTCCATTTATAGTTAAAGAAATTAGTGATGTTGTAGTAACATCTATTTTAGTGGGTGCTACCTGTAAATTTCTTGATACTTCATCATCTTCTGCAACAACGTATATATCATAAGCTGTTTCTGCTGTTAAACCAGACACGATAAATGTATTTTCAAAACTTACTCCACCTGCTGGGGCAAATCCAACTTTTAACGGAATAGCACCTCCTACTCCCACTCCTGCTTTTACTTCTGAAGAACTTGGGGCTGGCGCTCCATCAGCAAATAATACATAATAAATGAATCCTGCCTCGTTAATATCTGTTTCTAAACTAAACTGTGTTTGGGAAATTGAAGAGGAAGAAGGTGTACTACTTTCAAATATTGGAGGTGTTGTTTCTGCCGCCATCGTTACGTCTATTTTGATGGGCGATTTCTGTAAATTTGGTCTTGACCTATCATCTTCTGCCACCACATATACGTCATAAGATTCACTGGCTGTTAAGCCAGAGATTACAAAAATATTAGTAAAACCACCAACTGAAGTAACTCGGGAATTTCCATTTTTTAATTGACCTATACCTCCACTTGCTGTCCCTGCTTTTACTTCTGCAGCGCTCGGAGCTGGAGCTCCATCAAGAACAACTACGTAATATATAGTACCCGCCTCATTAATACCTGTATGTAATCTAAATTGTGTTTGAGAAATTGAATTGGCAGAAGGTGTACCATACTCATTTATTGGGGGTGTATCATCCAAAGGAATGATCGTAAAATTAAAGGTTTGTTCCGTAAGAGTGCCTCCCTGCCCATCAGTTACATCCACTCCAAAACTATCTGAGTTCGTTTCTGAATCATCGTGCACATAGTCAATGCGGTTGTTATTAATATCATCTTGGGTAAAGGTGCTCCCTAAATTTAAAGCGATGGCATTTCTTCTAAGAACACCGTTGTCCGGTAGGTCAAATAATGTAAAGGTAATATTAGTGTCTGCCTCTTCAGCATCCTTAAAATTGAACTCTGAGCGGGTAATTAGATCTCTACCTCCCTCTAATAATGTAGACCCTGTGTTGTAATTAACAGTTGGTGCTGTGTTACTAGATACAGCAGTACCAAACACGAAATCATCAAAAATGTCAGAATAAAAGAAACCTGTAGCACCTGCTGTAATGGTAACTTTATCGACATTATCAAAAGTTGAATTAGGTGTTACGGTCTGTATGTATCCATTAGTAGAATTACCTGTTACTGTAATGATCTGATAAGCAACACTCCCCCAATCTTTAAAACCTTCCAACGTCCAGTTTTCATTTCCGTCGAAGCTTAGCACATCTAACCAAAAGCTTTGAAAATCAAATTCACTTCCATCGATAGTTTCGATAGTAATTGATTGTGATTGGCCAGATGCATTAGAGATCGTTATGGCCTCTAAAGCCATGGTGCCTTTATTACCATTGTTAGTTCCAAACCAAGTAGCTTGGTTATAAGTAAATTTAAAGTTACCAACAGTTATTATGTTTGAACTAAAATCGGTATTATGAACCAAGCCAGTTCCTGAATTAAAGTTTACAGTTGTTTGTGCGGTAATGGGTAAGGATAAAAAAAGACCAATTAAAAGGCATGTGAATAGGGTGTACTTTTTCATAATTAGGGGATTTGACTCAAATATAATGAAATTTTGGATTAAAAACTATTTATAGTTCTCAACTTCAACTATAGGTTTACACACTATAATACAGTCGCTTACCACAACAATAAACACCAGTTTTTATTAAAAAACAAGTGTAAATACCTGTTACAATTCAAAACGCTAAAACTAATTTTTACTATTTTTCAGAAGGTAGATAGGTTCAATAAAAGTCAATTATTTTTTAGTTTTTACTAAAACCGAAATCCTAAAAAATTCTCAGTAAATTCATAAAACAAAGCATGAATACCCTCACTTAAATGAAAAAAACCTCGGAAAATTATACCGAGGCTTTTTTCGTGAAAATTTTGAAGAAAATTTACTTTACATATAAATGAACTTAATTGCATTAGCTTTTTCCATTCTTATGAAATATGCGCCGATATTAGCATATTGCATTGTAATATTTTCTTCGTTTTCAGCTTTTCCTCTTTCTTTTTCTCTTTCTTTTATTACCTGTTTCAATTAAAAACTACATAAGTTCTAATTTGTTTTCTCAGATAAATCTTATTTGTTATGTAATTAACCGATGTATTAAGAAACAATTTAGTTTTAACCATTTGCATTTTAAAGATTAAAAGCGGTTTGGTTACAATTAGTTATGAATTGATTTCGCTTTTATTTCTCTTTTCACTCTTTTTTTTACCTGCTCAACACCCTATAAATCAACCACTAAAAAACTAATCACAAGCGTATCTAACAAAACTATATCGTTTCAGAATCCACGATCAATTATTTTCCTATTTTCGTTCTAACTACAAATGTTCCTCCAATTCTATCGTGTAAAGCCCTTTGTGTTTTTGATTTGTCCGTTAGCAAAATGATTATTTCAATAACCAGAATTAACTGAATAACATAGGAAATATAATTTTGAATTGGATAAGTTAGATTTACAGCTTGGCTATATTCCATAAATGAATTTATTTTTAAAATATCAGGGTTTTTAAATACGAGATAGAAGACAGGTATAAATAGTGCACTTGGCAGTGTTAAAATTAAACTTCTCAAAAATGATTGTGATAAACTCATTTTATTGTAATTTCTGTCAGTAACCTTTAAGCCTAGAAGATATTTACCAATAGTTGCTCCAAAGTAAAACTCTAAAATGGGTTTGTATAAAACACCAACAATTGCAATAATTAAGTATAAATTAAAACTCTTGTATTCCGTAATATTCAGATAAGTAATAGGCAAAGAAATAAGCAGTAAAATTACTCCATCCGCTAAATAAGCCAAAGCTCTACCCCAAAATTTTCCATATTCAACATTTTCTTTGTCAATTAATTGTTCGTTTTTCATAGTTTTCTTTTTCATAGCGGTTTTTTTTCATAGTTTTTGTTATTGTTTTTTTGTCTAAAAATTGAAATTTCATAAACTTTCAATTCTCTCAAATTTCTAAATGCGTTATTTCTTTTTCCTATTTTTGATAGCATTGTAAAATGCTTTCATTTTCCAGATAAACACGATCTTTTATTAACTGAAGTTACTTTACAAAATTTCACAGTGTTAAAGTACATATTATAATCTTAAAAACCTAAACTAATTGTTAAAAATTTTAACAATTAGCGGAATTAAACAACCTTTTATCGACACAAGTCGACTTTTAAACGGGTTTAAGCGTGTTTCTATTTTTAGTTTTTTGCATTACATAAAGAGGTTCATTAAAGGCATAGCACCTCTTTTTTTTGTAAAACGATTGGAGTACACAACTTTTGGAGTATAAAGTAAAGGATAAATACCTGTTAAGAACACTCCATGGGTAGCACAACAAAAAACCCAAAAGAATGTATTCTTTTGGATTTTTGCTTTCTATTGTATAAATTTTAATCTTTTTAAGGGGCAGGGTTTGGTATCATCGCGTGTACTTCTTGAATTTCTTGCAAGGTTTCCTTTGATAATTCTATATGAATACTCCCAATGTTTTCTTTAAGTTGACTCATTTTAGTAGCGCCAATAATATTACTTGTTACAAATGGCAATTGATTGACAAAAGCCAACGATAATTCTGATAAGGTAATGCCATTATTTTTTGCGATTGACTGGTATCTTTTAACAGCTTCACTAGATCCATCTCCCATATAACGGGCTATAAACCTTGGAAATAAATTTCCACGAGAACCCTCTGGGCTTTTTCCATCTATATATTTTCCTGATAATACGCCTTGTGCTAAAGGAGAATATGCTAACAAGCCTATGTTTTCTCTCAAAGATACTTCAGACATTCCGGCCTCATAGGCTCTATGAATCATCGAATACGAATTTTGAATGGTAACTGGTCTTGTCAAATTATGATCTTTAGCTGTTTGCAGGTATTTCATAGTACCCCAAGGTGTTTCGTTAGAAAGACCAATTGCTCTAATGGTGCCTGCTTTTACAAACCCGTTGAGTGTTTCTAAAATCTCTAAATGGTTTTCTGCTTCTTTGCTAGCTGTTTGATAAGGATAGTCTCTAACGCCAAAACAATTTACGCCTCTAGAAGGCCAATGCAATTGGTATAAATCTAAATAGTCCGTTTGCAATCTCTGTAAACTCCCTTCTACAGCATCCGTAATGTTTTGCTTAGTAAAACCACCAGTTCTGATATGTTTTGTATAGTCTCCACCTCCCGCAATTTTACTTGCTAAAACAACGTTTTCTCTGTTTCCTGTTTTTTGAAACCAGTTTC
>JAQXAP010000080.1 GCA_029252865.1 Polaribacter sp. | reverse complement strand
GTTGGTACTGGTATTTATCAATTTGAAACAGGCTTTTTCATGAAAGAAACACGTGTAGAAAATTCTTTTTCTAGACCAAAATCTTTGGGAGTAGATTTACTTTTTAGAACTAGTTTTTTTCTGGAAAAACTAGAATTAAATACCCAATTAACATATCAAAAAGACAAAGATGCTCTCAATAATATTTCTTCATCTGGTTTGAGTAATTTTACCATTGGAGCAAAATATCTAATATTTCAACCTGAATATACGGATAAAACGAAAGAAGTCCGGAGTTGGAAACGACGAAAGGCCTTTGATTTTAAACGATTGATTCCTTCTGTAGCTATTTACATTGGTATGAATACCAATTTAGTAAATGATATGCATAAAACAGAAAGTATTACTCCAAAAGCGGGCCTTTTATTACAACAAAATCTTACCAATGAATTTAATGTTATTTCAAATGTTTATTATGATAAAATTGGAACTGATTTTTCTGAAATATCCTATATAATAACAGCCACACATAATTTTAGATCAAGATGGTCTGGTTTTTTAGAGCACCAAGGAACATTTATAGAAGATCAAAATTACATAAATTTTGCAGCAGGAACAGCCTACTTATTTAGTAAAGATTTTCAAATTAATGCTTCTGCGAGGTATCTTTTAGAGGGAAATGCTTCTGGTTTTTATGCAGGTATAGGAGCATCATATAGAATTAATAAACATAAAGATTCTTTCAAGGAATTAGATGAAAATGGTAAAGAAATAAAAGAAACACCAATCACGAGGTATAACGAAGAACAAAAAGGTGGATTTTTCTCTCGAATTTTAAATGTTTTCAAGAAAAAAGAAAAAAACACAAGTGATCGAAAAAGACCGACAAGAAAAAGAAAATCCCTCACTAAAAAGAAAAAAGAAGGATTTTTAGGTTTATTCAAGAAGAAAAAGAAAAAAGAAGAAGAGACAAGTGATCGAAAAAGACCGAAGAGAATAAGAAAATCACGCAAGAAAAAGAAAAAAGAAGAAACGGATATCGAAAAATTAGAAAGAGAAATTAAAGAGCTCGAAAAAGAGATAGAAAAAGATAACAAATAGAATTATTATTTTTGTGCTATGATTACGCTAAAAAAAATTGCTTCAAAAAAAGAAATGAAAGCCTTTGTGCTGTTTCCTTTTTCGCTATACAAAAACAATAAATATTGGGTTCCTCCAATTATCAAGGACGAAATTGACAATTTTGACCCAACAAAAAATCCTGTTTTCGAAAATGCAGATGCCCAGTTTTTTGTAGCAATGCGAAACAATAAAATTGTTGGTAGAGTAATAGCAATTATCAATTGGTTTGAAGTTGAAAAACAACAAATTAAAAAAATGCGTTTTGGATGGTTTGATGTGATTGACGATATTGAAGTTTCAAAAGCACTTTTAAACAAAGTAAAAGAAATCGGACTTGAAAACCACCTAAAATATATTGAGGGGCCTGTTGGATTTAACAACTTAGATAAAACAGGGGTTTTAACAGAGGGATTCGATCATTTAGGAACCATGATTACTTGGTATAATCACCCTTATTACAAAGATCATTTAGAACAATTAGGTTTCGTTAAAGAAAAAGAATACTTAGAAAATAAATTCAAATTTAAAAATGTTGATGGTGTTTATTTTGATAGAATAAGTAACATTTTAAAAAGAAGATTTAAGCTAAAAGCATTAGACTTTACAAAAACAAAAGACATTATGCCTTATGTTGATGAAATGTTTGAAGTTTTTGATGCATCATATTCTAAACTATCTACCTTTGTTCCTATTTCCGATTCTCAAATTGCATTTTTTAAAAAGAAATACATTTCATTTATCAACCCAGAATACATAAAATTTGTGGTTGACAAAGACGATAAATTAGTTGCTTTTGCCATTGTAATGCCTTCGTTTTCTGAGGCTTTACAAAAAGCACGAGGAAAGTTATTTCCATTTGGATTGCTTCATTTATTAAAAGCCAGAAAAAAAGCGAAAGACGTTACTTTCTACTTAATTGGTGTACACCCAGATTATCAGAACAAAGGTGTGCATGCTATTATTTTTGATCAATACACCAAAACATTTAAACCTCTAGGCATCGATAATTGCATAAGAACTCCTGAGTTAGAAGACAATCAAGCGATTAATAAATTGTGGGAAAACTTTAAACCTATAACTCACAAAAGACGCAGAACTTATAAATTAGATATCAATGCAACTATTTTATAATTCAGAAATTACTCCACAAACAAAACAAATTACATTCGATAAAATTGAAAGTAAACATATTGTACGTGTCTTAAGAAAACAAGTAAATGACACGCTTAAAATAACAAACGGAAAAGGTTATTTATTTGATGTAAAAATAATTATTGCTAGCGATAAAAAATGCCTTGCAGAAGTTGTTCATTTTGAAGAGAAACCAAAACCTTGGAATTACTATTTACATATCGCCATTGCTCCCACTAAAAATAACGATAGAATAGAATGGTTTTTAGAAAAGGCAACAGAAATAGGTGTTGATGAAATTACACCAATTATTTGCGCTAACTCAGAACGTAGAATTGTAAAAATAGAACGTTTTGAGAAAATAATACAATCTGCAATGAAACAATCGTTAAAGTTTACCTTACCAAAACTAAATGAATCTGTAAAATTCAATGACTTTTTAAAACGAGGTTTAGACGGACAAATTTGTATTGCACATTGTGAGGAACAAAAAAAGACATTATTACAATCTGTTGTAAAATCATCAGAAAAAACAACGATACTTATTGGTCCTGAAGGTGATTTTTCATCAGAAGAAATAAAAAAATGTTTAGCAAAAAACATGACTCCTATTTCTTTTGGAGACAGCAGGTTGCGCACAGAAACAGCAGCTTTAGTTGCTGTGAATACAATTTCGTTTATCAATCAGTAAGTTTTTATTATCTTGCTTTAAAATCTGATTAAAATAATTAATGAAGCAACTTCAATTTCTATTCTCTACATTTTTTTTTCTTTCGATCAGTGCTCAAGACGTAGCTATTTTAAAATACAATGGAGGTGGAGATTGGTATGCAAACCCAACGGCAATACCAAATCTAGTCGCATTTGCTAATAAAAATATAAAAACCAATATCTCAAAGAATCCACAGGTTGTATATATTGGTAGTGAAGATCTTTTTAATTACCCAGTCCTATTTATGACCGGGCATGGAAACGTCTATTTTTCTGATAATGATGCAAATAACCTTAGAAATTATTTAATTTCTGGTGGATTTTTACACATTTCAGACAACTATGGTTTGGATAAATTTATTCGAAAAGAATTAAAGAAAGTATTCCCTAAATTGGAATTAAAAGAGATCCCAACAAACCACCCAATTTATAATCAGACTTTTAAATTTCCAAACGGAATTCCGAAAATTCATGAGCATAATAAAAAAATAGCACAAGGATTTGGATTATTTTATCAAGGAAGATTGGTCGTTTTTTATGATTATGAAACAGATTTAAGCGACGGTTGGGAAGATGAAATTATACATAACAATCCTGAAAGTGTGAGAGAAAAAGCATTAAAAATGGGTGCTAATATTATAGAATACGCTTTTAAAAACTAACGTTTAAATGTTAGGAAAGAATTTGAATTATTAGAATAAAATAATAGAATGCAAAACCAAATAGACATAGACGAGATAAGAATAAACTTTGATGAAAGTGGGCTATGGGTATTAAATATTGCCATTGCTATTATTATGTTTGGGGTTGCCTTAGGGATTACAATAGAGGATTTTAAACGACTTTTTAAGAACCCTAAAATAGTTTTTGTTGGAGTTTTATCACAATTCATTTTATTACCAGCATTTACTTTTTTAGCCATTCTAATCATAGAACCGCATCCAAGTTTTGCTCTTGGAATGATGATGATTGCTGCTTGCCCTGGTGGAAATGTTTCTAATTTTTTTAGTAAAATGGCTGGTGGAAATGCTGCTTTATCCGTTAGTTTAACTGCTTTTGCTACTTTAATCTGTATTATAATGACCCCCTTTAATTTACAATTTTGGGGAAGTTTATACAAACCGACTAATGAAATTTTAAAGACAGTTTCTTTAAATCCTTTTAGTTTATTCAAACTAGTGTCCTTAATTCTAGGAATCCCATTAATACTAGGAATGCTCATCAAACATTACCATTCTGAAATGGCTGAAAAAATTGAAAAAGTTTTAAAACCTTTATCAATGTTAGTTTTTATTGCATTAATTTTCATTGCATTTTCTCAAAACTTAAATGTTTTTGTAAATCATATTCATCATGTACTGTTCTTAGTTATCTTTCATAATGTTTTTGCATACATCTTAGGATTCTATACTGCAAAAAGTTTTAAATTGAATAGCCAAGATCGTAAAACAATTGCTATGGAAACAGGTATACAAAATGGTGGCTTGGGTTTACTTCTTATATTTGGATTCTTTGAAGGATTAGGAGGAATGGCTTTACTGGCAGCTTTTTGGGGTATTTGGGATGTATTTTCTGGAATGGCGCTGGCCACTTATTGGGGTAAAAAAACCAAGCAAAAACTAGCAACTGTGCTTCATAACACAAATAAATAATTATCCCTATTGAAATCACTTTGGTACAATTTTATAAGACTAATTATTAAAATAGGTTTGTTCTTTTATACCAAAAGAATAAAAGTTTCAGGTAAAAATAATATTCCTAAAAAAGGCGCTGTTTTATTTGCTATAAATCATCCTAATGGATTGATTGATCCTTTAATTGCAACCACGAATATAATAAGAGACAATCATTATCTAGTTAGAGCAGCTTCTTTTAAAAAACCTCTTGTAAAGAAGATTCTCGGTTCTTTAAATTTAATGCCTATTTATAGAATAAGAGATGGTGCTAGTCAGCTAGGAAAAAACCAAGAAATTTTTGAAAGTTGTTTTGATATTTTCAATCGAGGAGAAACTTTAATGATTTTTCCTGAAGGAAGTCATAATAGAAAACGTACGATAAGACCTTTGAGTAAAGGTTTTACAAGAATTGTTTTTGGTGCTTTACAGAAATACCCTGACTTAGATATAAAAATAATTCCTGTTGGATTAACGTACCAAAACGTTTCTTACTATCCAGCAAAAGTATCTTTAAATTTTGGAAAACCAATTTCAGCTAATGACTTTTACAACCCAGAAAAACCAAATATTTCTGCTATTCAACTAAAAAATGAAGTCAGCTGTCAATTAAAAAACCTGACTGTTCATATACCTGATGATGAAAATTATGAAAGTACCTTAATAAAACTAAATAATGCTCAAGTAGATTTTACGAATGTAGAATTGGTAAACAAAATGATTTTATCTGGAAATATATCAGAGAAAAAAATCGAGAAATCCAACCTCTTAAAACCTTTATTTTACCTTATCCTTTTTAACAGTATTATTCCTTTTTTAATTTGGAAAAACGTCTCAAAAAAAATTGATGAAATCGAGTTTATAGACACATTTAGATTCACCTTTAGCAAAGCTGCATTGCCTGTATTTTATAGTCTTCAAACTTATTTTATTAGTTTATTTCTTGGTTGGAATATTGCAAGGATTTATTTTCTAATTTCAGTGCTTATAATTCTAATTTACACCAAATTATCTATTACAAATACAGAAGCTTAAATTTTAAAGAACAACTGAAATAGTAAGAATATAATTCTAATCTAAAATAGCATTTTGAATAATTTGCTGAATTTCAGTACGAATATTATTAGTCAACAAACTGGTATTTTTCATTGTTGGATATACTCTATTTGATAGAAAAACATAAACCAATTCACTTTTTGGATCTGCCCAAGTATAAGTGCCTGTAAAACCAGAATGCCCGAAACTTTCATCTGAAACGCATCCACAAGTTGCTTTAACATCAGGGTTTAACTGAGGCTTATCAAAGCCTAAACCTCTACGAACTTTTTTATCAGAAAAATAACGGTAATTAAATTTATCTAAAGTTCCTGTTTTCAAATAACGTTTTCCTCCATAATATCCTTTTTGCAAATACATTTGCATAATTTTAGCAACATCGTTCGCGTTCGAAAATAAACCCGCATGACCTCCTACTCCGCCCAACATTGCTGCTCCCATATCATGTACGTCTCCATGTAATAATTGGTTGCGATAGTAATCATCATTTTCTGTTGGAACAATTTCATCTTTAGGAAATTTTTTAAGCGGTAAATAACCCGTTCTATTCGCACCTAGCGGTTGATAAATATTTTTATCAACCAAAGAATTTAATGGTTTATTATATTCTCTTTCAAGAGCCTCTTTAAAGATATAATAGCCCAAATCACTATATTTATAACCTGCCTCCTCTCTTTGCTCCGCATCTATAATATGTTTATGAATACTATCTTTATAAGCGTTATGTAAATATAAGTTTTGAGCAACTTTAACCGAATAATTTTTTAATTTTTTCTTGCGATAAAATATAGGTAAATTTTCGTGAGTTACCGTATCTTGAGTTTTCACATAAAAAGGAATCCAAGCTTTCAACTTACCAAAATGAGATAGCGTCTCTTTTACAGAAACAGTTGCCTTATTCGATCCTTTAAAACTCGGTAAAAGATCTTGTAACTTTTCGTTTAAATTAATTTTTTGCTCTTCTTCTGCCTTCATTATTAGTGGTAAAGAAGCTAATATCTTTGTGAGTGATGCTAAATCATAAACATCACTATTTTTTACTTTTAGCAACTTTTTCTCTGTATGATATCCATAACTTTTATTTAATACAACTTTGCCTCTTCTTGCTGCAAAAACTTGAAAACCTGGAGCCATTTTTTTTGACAAAATAATCTCGGCTACAGAATCTATCTTTTTTAATTTTAGAGAAGACATGTTTGCAGCTTCGGGAATTGTGTACTCAAACCTGCTAAGACTTGATGTCATAAAACCATGACCTTCTCTAAACTCGCTTTTAATAGAAACAGGTAATTTTCCTTTTGCAGGAAAAGCACCAAAAATTAATTGTGCAGAAAGTTCTTGCGCCAGTTTACTATTTTGATAAGAAACGAGAATTCCTTCTATATGTTTAAAATTTTTTATTTGTAATAAACTATAAGGACTTGTAAAAACATCTAATATCACGTTATTTTTTCGCGCAATCTCTTGCAACCAAACAAGGTCTTTATCTGTAAACTTATAACTTTTCCAGGGATTTAAATTTGACTTATGAAATCCAACAATCACCAAATTATAAGGTTTCAATTTTTTTATAATTCCGTCTAAATTTTCATCAGAAACCACATCTACCTTTCCATAGTTTTGCAACATATTAACAAAATCTATACTCGAATCATCTCCTAATTTGACATAAGCAATTTTTCGTTTTTCTAAATTACCAATCGGTAAATTTCCATTAATATTCTTAACAATTGTCAAAGAATTCTTTACCAATTTTCTATGCAACAATTCATCTTCTATTGCATTCAAATCCTTTTCAATACCCTCTAAAACAATTGGCTTATAAGTGTGCAAACCTGCCCAATGTTTTGCTCTTAATATTTTTCTAACAGAAAAATTTAATCGTTCTTTTGTCAATGTTTTTAACTCAATTGCCTTTTTAATAATATTTATGGTTGCTGGTAAATCTTGAGGTATTAAAAGTAAATCATTTCCTGCCTGAATTGCAGCCAAATTTATTTCTGCAGATGTTGCATAATTTGCAGCACCTTTCATGTTTAAACCGTCTGTAATTACCAGACCTAAAAAGCCTAATTTTTGTTGCAATAAATTAGTTACAACATTTTTAGACAACGAAGTTGGCAACCTTTTATCAGACTCTAAACTAGGTATACTTAAATGCGCAGTCATTACACTCGCAATACCCGCGTCAAAAACTTTTTTATACGGATACAATTCCACAGAATCTAAACGCGCAATATCAAAATTTAAAACAGGCAATGTATGATGAGAATCAGAAGCTGTATCTCCATGACCAGGAAAGTGTTTTGCATTCGCCAAAACACCCTCGCTTTGCATCCCTTGCGCAAAAGCAATTGCCTTTTGAGTTACATTTTCTTTATTCTCTCCAAAAGAACGATTTCCAATTATTGGATTTTCAGGATTTGTATTTATGTCAACAACGGGTGCAAAGTTTATATGAATTCCCAAACGTTTACAATGTTTTCCTAAATGAACACCAAATTCTTTAATTAAAGAATCATTTCTAATAGCACCCAGCGTCATATTCCAGGGAAAGCGATACGCATCTTTTAAACGCATGTCTAAACCCCATTCCCCATCAAAACCGATCATTAAAGGCACTTTTGCAGCTTCTTGATATCGATTGTTTAGTTCCGCTTGTTTTTCTGGAGTTCCTTGCATAAAAATTAGATTACCAACATGATATTCTTTAATCATCTTTGTAATAAAATCTGCATGTTTTTCATCTTTATTAGAATACGCTTGTACCATAAATAACTGACCTATTTTTTCATCTAAAGTCATATTTTTCATAATACTGTCTACCCATATAGTTTGCGCTTGTGCATCTTTCGCGATTAAAGGATCTACACTTTGTGCAGACATATTAAAAGCAAAACCAATAAAAAACATAATAAGTAACTCTTTCTTCATCTTTTTCTTCAACATTTATTTTGGGCGTTTTAACAGGCTTTTCATGATATCTTTTTTTCGTTTCTCAAAAAAGGATGCCATTTCAATCCTTAACGCGGTTCAACGAAAAGCTTTCTATTATTTAAAACAATAGCTATACCAAAAAGCGTTTGTGCCAACTATCGTTTGCCGGAATTTCCCATTTATTTTCAAAATCTTCCTTTGTACTTACCATATTATTAAACACAATCGTTTCTGAAGTTACTTTTTGTTCTTTCGCAAATTTCTGAAAATCAGATAATGTTACTAAATTAATGTTTTCATTATCTTTAAAGGTAATGTTCATTTTATTCATTAAATCTAATTTCAATTCATGCTCTAAACCTTTCACAAAGCGAACTGAAGCATCAATAGAGCAGCCAGAAACATTATTAAAACTTTCATCCACCGCCAAAACTAAAAACTGATTGTATTTTATCGTAAAAGAACCTTTTAAATCATCTCCATGACGCGTCCATTGATTGATAAATTCTTCTGCTTTCTCAGAGATAAAATCAATTTCTTTTTCTTGAAATTCTCTATCAGACTGGTAAATCCAAACACGAGAATTATTTGGTAAGTTTTTATATTCTGTAAACATATTTTTAGATTAAGTAATTACTAAACTAATTGGTTATTATTTAACCATCTATTCACCTATCGTAAATTAAATTTCTGCTGTAAAGCTTGTAATTTTTCTTTATCGGACATTTTCTTTTTCGGAGGAGTCATTCTTTGTTTAATTTCATTCAACACCTTTTTCGTGTATAAAGGAAAATCTGCATTTTGTATCCAATTATTATAACCAGGGTTTTCTTTAAAAACCTCCTCTACAGTTCTTCCTTTGTATTTTCCGAAAGAAAAAATCTCTTGTTTTTTATCGTTCATCAGAACAAAACCAGCAAAATCCGCTCTTTCTCCGTGTGTAGAAAACTCACTTAAAGCGGCCACAGAGTTCTCTATATCATCATATTTATCTAATTGCGCTAATAATATTTCATAGGTAGCATTGGTATCTGCTTCTGCCCCATGAGCACCTTCTAATTCCTTACCACAATAAAACTGATAACCTGCACTTAA
>JAQXAP010000030.1 GCA_029252865.1 Polaribacter sp. | reverse complement strand
AATATATTTATATCGTTAGAAAAGCGTTAATTTATTATTTGTTTAGGTTACTTTTAAGAATTCTTAAAATATACAGTTATTTCGTTCTTTTATAGTTGGTTACTAATAGTTGGTCGTTTAATGGGTTTTATTTTTATCTGCATTTTTTCAAGTGAAGATGGCTAATAGATTATTGATTAAAGTCTATTTTTAATAATACAACAAATACCTCTTTTTTTTTTAGAGCCCGCAAAAAAACATTTTTTACAGGTAGTATTTTGTTAATTTGATAATTCTTATAAAATAGCTTCTTTAATATTTTTTTATGTCAATTTAATCTTTAGATTTGTTGCATAAACCAAAGACAACTAAAATGTTGCATAACAATTGGACACGTTTCTATTTTTACTTTTATTTTTACAATAAGAGGAGAGACGTTGTATCATGTTGTAAAAACATTTAAATAATATAAAGTCTCGAATTTAATTCGAGACTTTTTTTTTGATATTAATCATTATAATGAATAAAGTTATCGCCATTCAAGGAGCAGAGGGCTCAAATCACCATAAAGTTGCACGTGACTTCTACGGATCTTCAATACAGTTAAAAGAATGTATGTCTTTTGATGTTCTGGTAAGTAGTTTGTTAGACGGTTCTGCAGACCTTGGTGTTATGGCTTTAGAGAACACAATTGCGGGTTCTATTATTCCTAATTATGCACTAATAGATCAACATAATTTACATATTACCAATGAAGGCTATTTAAATATTCATCATCATTTAATGGCTTTAAAAGGGCAGGGTATTAATGATATTAAAGAAGTTTGGTCTCATCCAATGGCATTATTACAATGTAAAGAATTCTTTAAAAGTTACCCTCATATTAAATTAGTTGAAGATGTGGACACAGCAGAAGTAGCAAAAAGAATTTCAAAAGAAAATTTATTTGGTATTGCTGCAATTGCACCAAAAATTGCTGCGGATATTTTTGATTTAAATATCATTGAAGATGAAATTCAAACAATTAAAGACAATTCAACACGGTTTGTAATTGTCCAAACAGATCAACCAGTGGATGACACTGATCAACTAAACAAAGCTTCTTTAAAATTTCAGTTAAACCATAAAAGAGGAAGTTTAGCAGCTATTTTAAATGTATTGAGTGATTGTAAGTTGAGTTTAACTAAAATTCAATCTCTACCCGTCATTCAAACTCCTTGGAAATATTCGTTTTTCGTAGATGTAACTTTTGATAGTTATAAAGATTATGAAAAAGCAAAAGCGATAATAGAGATAATGGCAGAAGAATTCAAGATTTTAGGAACTTATAAAAATGGTAGACCTTAGTCTAAATAAGTATATGTTTCAGTATCAGAAAAAAATAATTATGATTAAACCAGCCGAAAGATTAGATACAGTGCAAGAATACTATTTCTCTAAAAAATTAAGAGAAGTTAGAGGTTTAGTAGCTGCAGGAAAACCAATAATTAATATGGGCATCGGGTCTCCAGACCTACAACCACCTGCCCAAGTATTAGAAGCAATCCAAGGAAGTTTAAATGATGTGAGTGCGCATAAATATCAATCTTACCAAGGTTTGCCAGAATTAAGAAGTGCAATATCTGTGTTTTACAAGAATAAGTTCTCTGTAGATACTAATTCGGAAAATGAAGTTTTGCCTTTAATGGGAAGTAAGGAAGGAATCATGCATATTTCTATGGCTTTTTTAAATGAGGGCGATAAAGTATTAATTCCAAATCCTGGGTATCCAACTTACACATCAGTAACAAAATTAGTAGGTGCAGAGCCACTTTTTTATAATTTAAGTGATACAACTAATTGGCAACCAGACTTTAAAAAATTAGAAGCCCAGGATTTAACAGATGTAAAAATTATGTGGGTAAATTATCCACACATGCCAACAGGAACAGATGGCACTTTAGAAACGTTTCAAAAATTAGTTGCATTTGGTAAAAAGTACAATATTTTAATTATAAATGACAATCCTTATAGTTTTATTTTAAACGACGAACCTATTAGTATTTTACAAGTTGAAGGTGCAAAAGACATTGCTTTAGAATTAAATTCTTTAAGTAAAACGTTTAATATGGCTGGTTGGCGAGTAGGTATGGTTTTAGGAAATGCGAACTATATAAATGAAATATTAAAAGTAAAAAGTAATATGGATTCTGGTATGTTTTATGGAATTCAAAAAGGAGCAATAGAAGCATTACGATTATCTGATGATTGGTTTTTAGCCCAGAATAAAATATACGAAGAACGCAGAAGCTTAATTTGGAAATTAGCAGATAAGTTAGAAACCAGGTATAGTAAAAATGCAACAGGCTTATTTGTTTGGGCAAAAATACCTGAAGGAAAAAAATCTGAAGAAATTACAGATTCAGTGTTGTATGACAATGATATTTTTATCACACCTGGAACCATTTTTGGATCTCAAGGAGAAGGGTACATCCGTTTTTCATTATGTGTAGAATCAGAGATTATTAAAGAAGCAATATCAAGATTATAGGTTATGAAAAATATATACATGATTGGTGTTGGTTTAATTGGCGGGAGTTTTGCCATAGACATTAAAAAGAATAATCCAGAGGCTGTAATACATGGAATTAGTAGAAAAGATGAAACCTTAAATAAGGCTTTAGAATTAAATTTAATTGATAAAAAGGCTACTTTAGACGATATCGTAGATGCAGACTTAGTAATTGTTTCAATTCCTGTAGATGCAACCGTAAAATTACTTCCAACTATTTTAGATAAAATTTCTGATACAGGTTTAGTGGTAGATGCAGGTTCAACAAAAGAAGCAATTTGTAAAGCGGTTGAATATCATCCAAAAAGGAGAAATTTTTTAGCGTGTCACCCGATTGCGGGTACAGAAAAATCTGGCCCAACAGCTGCGATTTCTCAATTATACGTTGGAAAAACCAATATTATTTGTGAGGTAGAAAAAACCACTTTTAAACTTCAAGAGAAAGCTTTAAAGCTTTTTACAGACATTGGAATGCGTATTCGTTACATGGATCCTATTTCTCATGATAAGCATATTGCGTATGTTTCCCACTTATCTCATATAAGTGCATTTATGTTGGGTAAAACGGTTATCAATAAAGAAAAAAATGAACGTGATATTTTTGATATGGCAGGTTCTGGGTTTGAATCAACAGTTCGTTTGGCAAAAAGTTCGCCAGCAATGTGGACACCTATTTTCAAACAAAATAAAGAAAACGTCATAGAAACGTTGGACGAGTATATTAACAATCTACAACAATTTAAAGAGTTGATGATTAAAGACGATTTTACCGAAATTTTTAAAGAAATGGAAAGTACAAATCACATTAAAAAAATATTAAACGGGATAAAATAATAATCCAAAAAAAGTAGAAAAATGGAGAATACAAAAGAATTAAGAACATGGTTGGATGATATGAATTTAAGTCATCCTCTAGTAATAGCAGGGCCTTGTAGTGCAGAAACCGAAGAACAGGTTTTAAAAATAGCACACGAATTAAAAGATTCTGATGTAAGCTACTTCCGAGCAGGAATTTGGAAACCAAGAACGAGACCAGGAATGTTTGAAGGTGTTGGTGAGATTGGTTTAAGATGGTTAAAAAAAGTTAAAGAAGAAACAGGTATGAAAACCTGTACAGAAGTTGCAAATGCAGCACATGTAAAATTAGCAATCGAAAACGACGTTGATTTATTGTGGATTGGTGCACGTTCGACAGTGTCGCCTTTTATCATGCAAGAAATTGCGGATGCTTTAGCAGGAACAGATAAAATTGTTTTGGTAAAAAACCCAGTAAATCCTGATTTAGCATTATGGTTAGGTGGTATTGAAAGATTATATACTGCAGGAATCAAAAATCTTGGAGCAATTCACAGAGGGTTTTCTACCTACGAGAAAACAAAATATAGAAATACACCAGAATGGCAATTAGCCATTGAGTTTCAAAATAAATTTCCAGACTTGCCTTTAATCAACGATCCGTCCCATATTACAGGAAACAGAGAAATGATTCAAGAGGTTTCTCAAACAGCTTTAGATTTAAATTTTGATGGTCTAATGATTGAGACTCATTTTGATCCAGCAAACGCATGGAGTGATGCTGCTCAGCAAGTTACGCCAACAAAATTAAAATCCATAATGGAAGATTTAACAATCAAGAAATTAACAGATACTGCAGCGAGTTACAGAGAGCCTTTAGAAAGCTTAAGAGCTCAAATTAACGTTGTAGATGATCAATTAATTGATTTGTTAGGAAAAAGAATGCAAGTTGCTGATAAAATTGGTGGTTTAAAGAAAGAACAAAACGTAGCTGTCCTGCAGTCTAGACGTTGGAACGAGATTCTTGGAAACATGGTTTTAGAAGGTGATAGTAAAGGTTTAAGCGAAGAGTTTATTTTAAAACTGTTCAAAGCAATTCACCAAGAATCAATCAATCATCAAGAAAAGATTATTAACGGATAATTGTATAGGTAACTAATGTAAGGCATTAAATCCCTTGCAAAAAGAGTAGTCTCAAAAAAAATCCTTTAGGTTTTATAAACCCTGAAGGATTTTTTTATTCATTAAAACTTAATAAGTTTCTAATAAGGTCAAAAATCACTCGAACTGATATTCTGATGTTTACTTAAAATTCAGCATCTTTGTACTAATGAAAGGAATCGTTTATAAATCTACAGGAGGTTGGTATCAAGTAAAGTCAGAAGAGGGTGAGTTTCATCAATGCAGAATAAAAGGAAAATTTAGAATTAAGGGTATTAAAAGCACGAATCCAATTGCTGTTGGCGACAAAGTTTTGTTCGATATAGAAAAAACAGGAGATGAAGAAGAGGGGGTTATAAAAAAGATTTTAGATAGAGATAATTTTATTGCGCGTAAATCTGTAAACCTTTCCAAACAAACACATGTTATTGCCTCAAATATTGATCAAGTTTTTTTATTAATTACGATCAATAATCCACCAACATTTGCAGCCTTTATAGATCGTTTTTTAGTATCCACAAGAGCGTATAGAATAGACTCAATTTTAGTTTTTAATAAGATAGATTCTTATGAATTAGAGGAACGCGCAGAAGTTTTATATTTAAAAGATATTTACGAAGCAATCGGTTACAGATGTATAGAGGTTTCTGCAACTAATAATATTAATATCGATAAAGTTAAAGAATTAATGATTGGCAAAACATCCATGTTTGTTGGTCATTCGGGAGTTGGTAAATCTACATTGGTAAATGCGATAGAACCTTCTTTAAACCTAAAAACAAAGGAGATTTCTGGTCAGCATAAACAAGGTAAACACACGACAACATTTGCAGAAATGTTTGATTTAAGTTTTGATGCACAAATTATAGACACACCCGGTATTAAGGGTTTTGGAGTTGTTGATATGGATAAATACGAATTAGGAGATTATTTTCCAGAATTTTTTGCTCTAAAACAAGATTGTAAGTTTAATAATTGTATCCATACAAAAGAGCCTCATTGTGCTGTAAAGAATGCTTTAGAGGAAGATAAAATTTCTTGGTCTCGTTATAAAAGCTACCTTCAAATTTTAAATGGTGAAGAAGAAAAAGAACATTTTAGAACAGATATTTGGAATGAAGAAGAAAACGAATAGTTTATGAAAGTTATTATTCAAAGGGTTTCTAAAGCGAGTGTTACCATTAATGAGGTAAAGGTAGCGTCTATTAAAAAAGGGCTTTTAATTCTATTAGGAATTTCAAATGAAGATAACCAAGAAGATATTAATTGGTTAGTTCGTAAAATTATAAATCTTCGCATTTTTAATGACCAGGATGGCGTAATGAATCATTCTCTTGCTGAGGTTGATGGAAATGCCATTGTTGTAAGTCAGTTTACATTGCATGCATCTACCAAAAAAGGAAATAGACCCAGTTATATTAAAGCAGCAAAACCAGAAATAGCGATTCCGATATATCATAATTTTCTAAAAACGTTAGAAACAGCTTTAGGTAAAAAAATACAATCGGGTCAGTTCGGTGAAGATATGAAAGTAGAACTAATCAACGACGGGCCAGTAACAATTAGTATAGATTCTAAGAATAAAGAGTAGTTTTTATGTTGTTTTTTGATATTCATACACATAAAAAAGCTTCTTCAGAAAATATATTTTCGATCGAGAATAAATATCCTAATGATACATATTTCACTAACCCCTTTTCAATTGGTATACATCCTTGGTTTATAAAACAAAAAAATCTGGCAGAAGAACTTTTAATTATAGAGGAAAAGTTAAAAGATAAAAATTGCTTTGCTTTAGGAGAATGTGGTTTAGATAAAATTTCGTCAATAGATTTCGAACTTCAAAAAGAGGTTTTTAAGAAGCAAATTCAGCTTTCAGAAAAACATCAAAAACCATTAATTATTCATTGTGTAAAAGCACATCAAGAGCTTGTTGAAATAAAAAAGAAGTTGAAGCCGACACAAGTTTGGATTTTTCATGGTTTCAATAAAAATTTTCAAGTTGCAGATAGTTTAATTAGATACGGAATTACATTGTCTTTCGGAACGGCAGTCATCAAAAATAAAAATTTGCAAGAAGTGGTTTCTAAAGTCAATATTTCATCTTTACTATTAGAAACAGATGATGCTATAAATTACAATATTAAAGAAGTGTATCAGAAAGTATCAGAATTGAAAAATATAGAAGTCGAAGAACTTCAGCAAAAAATAAAACAGAATTTTAAAAATATTTTTAAGAGATGAGTTGGTTAGAGCGCACAGAGTTATTAGTGCAAAAAGAAGGTTTAGAAAAATTACAAAAGGCCAATGTTTTAGTTGTTGGCTTGGGTGGTGTTGGTTCTTATGCAGCAGAATTTATAGCAAGATCTGGTATTAATAAAATGACAATTGTAGATGGTGACGTTTTTGATGAAACTAATAAAAACAGACAATTACCTGCATTAGATTCTACTCTTGGCGCATCGAAGGCCATGATTTTAGCAGCTCGCTTAAAAGATATTAATAAAGAGATTGAATTAACTGTTTTAGAAGAGTTTTTGTCGCCAGAGAGAGCTTATGAAATTGTTTCTAAAGAGTTTGATTATGTTTTAGATTGTATAGATTCAATTACGCCAAAAGTAAATTTGATTGTTGCCTCTAGAAGAAAGAAAGTGAAAATTATCTCTTCGATGGGTGCAGGTGGTAAATTAGATGCTACTAAAATTAGGGTAAAAGATATTTCTAAAACTAAAAACTGCACCATGGCAAGAGTTTTACGAAAACGTTTAAAAGAGCGCAAAGTAGATAAGGGTGTAAAGGCGGTATATTCAGAAGAGATTCAGATTGCAACAAGTGTAAAAAAAACAGATGGTACAAATTTTAAGAAATCTTATTACGGTACAATTAGTTATATGCCAGCAGCGTTTGGTTTACAGGCAGCTGCTCATGCCATTAATCATATTATAAAAAAGTAAAATTTATTTTCCAAGGAAAATAAATTGTTTGTATATTTGCCATGGAAAATAAAAAATCACTAATTTAATTTATCAAACAAATGAAAAAAATAATTGTATCATTAGTAGTATTTGCATCAGTTTTAACTGCTTGTAAAGAAAATAAAAAAGAGAAAGTAGAAGTTAAGGAAGCTGTAAAGGTAGAGTCCGCTATTTCTGAAGTAAATAATGTTGATACTGCTTTATCAGTTCTAAATTGGAAAGGAACAAAACCGGGCGGAGCTCATGATGGAACTGTAGCTTTACAAAGTGGAGTTTTATCAATTGAAAACGGAAGCTTAAAAGGTGGTGAATTTGTAATAGATATGAGTACAATTACAAATTTAGATTTGAAAGGGAGTAAAGGGGCAGGAAAAATTGAAGGACATTTAAAAAACGCTGATTTCTTTGATGTAGCTGTTTATCCAACTTCACAATTTGTAATTACTAAAGTAGAAGATGTCGATGGAAAGTTAGCTGTAACAGGAAATTTACAAATTAAAGATGTTACTAAGAGCATTACAATCCCTGCAACAATTTCTGTGGAAGCGGGTATTACAACTTTTAAAAGTGATATTTTTAATGTTGATAGAGCAGATTTTAATGTAAAATATGCTTCTAAAAGATGGATCGAAGGATTAAAAGACAAATTTATAGATGACATTATAGAATTCTCTTTTGTTGTTAAAACGAAAGCATAATACAAACTTATTTAGACTCAATTTAGAGGCCAGAAAACATTTGTTTTTTGGCCTTTTTTTGTGCTCTGTTTTAATTTTTACGTTCTAGCAAAATTGTAGACGCACATATTTTCATCATTTATATTGATTAGATCATCTTTTTATCAACAGAAATAATTTAATTTACTACGTTATTGTTGTCAAGTAAAGAAAGAAAATCGATAGTTTACGACTTCAGAAAAAAAGAGATTAGTAAACCGCTTTTGCGTTTTTTAGAACTTGTATAATACCTACTAAAATCGTAACATTACAAAACAAAATTTAACCATATATGGAAGGTAACAATTCATCGAAAAACACAGAAGTAATTAAGAATAAAGAGTTGAATATTTGGGAAGCCTTAATTCCTGTATTTGCTTTAGTTGCTATGTTATTTTACAATGTTTTTTTTGTGTACGGAGATGATGCTTTAAGTGGTAGTAATCAATTTATTTTGGTAATGGGTGCGGCAATTGCTGCTATTATTGGTTTTAGAAATAAGGTTTCTTACCAAAAAATGATGGATGAGGTTGCAGAAAATATAAAATCAACATCAGGAGCAATTTTAATTTTATTAATGGTAGGTGCTTTGGCAGGAACTTGGTTGATCAGTGGTATTATTCCGTCTATGATTTACTACGGACTACAAATTCTCAATCCAACGATATTTTTAGCAGCTTCGGTAGTAATTTGTGCTATTATTTCTATTGCTACGGGTAGTTCTTGGACAACTTCAGCCACAGTTGGTATTGCGTTAATCGGTATTGGAAACACATTAGGTATTTCTGCAGGGATGACTGCGGGAGCGGTACTTTCAGGGGCTTATTTTGGCGATAAAATGTCGCCACTTTCAGATACTACAAATTTAGCACCAACCATGGCTGGAGGTGAATTATTTGCTCATATCAAATACATGGCTATTACTACAATTCCAACAATTTTAGTAACCTTACTAGTATTTGTAATTATTGGTTTTTCGATAGAAACAACGGGTTCTCCTGATGTTTCAGATAAGTTAGTGGCTATTGATGATGCATTTAATATATCTCCTTGGTTATTTGTTGTACCGGCGATTGTAATTTTTTTAATCGTTAAGAAAACGCCACCATTAATTGCATTGCTAGCAGGAACATTATTAGCAGGAGTTGCTGCAATTATTGCACAACCAGAAATTGTTCTGAATGTTGCAGGTGAAACAGAATTAACTGCTAATTCAGCTTACAAAGGAGTTATGAATGCTATTACAACAGATTCTGCCGTAGTTACAAAAAGTAAAGAATTAAACGATTTATTTACTGCTGGTGGAATGTATGGAATGTTAGGTACAATTTGGTTGATTATTTGTGCAATGGTTTTTGGAGGTGTTATGGATGCTATTGGTGCTTTGTCTAGAATTAGTGGAGCTTTACTTAGTTTAGCATCTTCTGTTTTTGGGTTGTTTGCAAGCACTGTTGCAAGTTGTTTGGCGCTAAACGTAACAGCTTCCGATCAATATTTAGCGATTGTTGTTCCTGGTAAAATGTTTAAAAAAGCATACGAAGACAAAGGTTTAGCTCCAGAAAACTTAAGTAGAACTTTAGAAGATTCGGGTACAGTTACGTCGGTTTTAATTCCTTGGAACACCTGTGGAGCTTATCAATCTGGAGTTTTAGGTGTAGGTGTTGGCGAGTATTTTGTATATGCTATTTTTAACTGGCTAAGTCCATTTACAACATTGCTTTTTGCTGCGTTAAATATTAAAATTAAACAGTTGAAAAAGAAATAAGACTAACTAGAATTAAATAAACCAGTTCCAGACCATACCAAAGCGTATTGTAAAATCTCTGTAAGGATAATTAGGAGCAGAAAAATAATTATTTTTAGTAAAACTAGAAGTTACATTATCGATTTTAAAATACAAACGTGTTCTTCTGACTTGTGCGTTAAAGAAAACATCTACTGTTGGAAAACCAATTTCTTGTATATCTTGCAATGTAAATTCTGCTAATAACGGATTGTAAGCATTCATTTTATATTTCGTAAAATACTTGAATGTAGCACCAATATTTACCAACATTGGTTTTCCTTTAAACCAATAATCTTCGTAATAAAACGTATTTCTTGTTACCAATTCTGGCACTCTAAAAACAGAGCTACCACTGCTCACATTTTGGTACAGTATTGTATTGTCTAAGGCTAGTTTCCAATACTTAATTTCTTTACTTGCTTTTACTTTTAAATATGTAATCTGATTATCAAATTGTGCAGGTTTATTATTTTCGTTAAAGTAGGTATAGTTATCTATATTCGTAAAATTTAGAGCAGCATTTATCCATTTAGAGGAGAAATCAAAACTTAAATTCCTTGTATTTACAGCGTTAAAATTATTTTGCCAATTGTAGTCATCATACTTGCTTTGATGTAATAAAGTATTAAAATTTGGTGATTTAGAACTAATCAGGAAACTTCCTTTTAAAGCAAAAAGGCTATCTTTTTTGTAGAGTGCTTCACCTTTTAGAAAATTACCAGATAATCTCCCTGATCCGGGAGAAATATTTGCTGTGGCGTTCAATTGAAAATTCTTGATTTTGGCATTCCAATCTGCTCCAACAGAAATAGCATTTCCCTCTAATTTTATTTTAGAGATGTTACTATTACTGTTTAAAATACTATCATAACCGTGAGAATAATTGGTTAAATTTATTTTAGCTTTAAACTGACCTAATACATATTTAGAATTAAATTCTAAGTTTAACTCGTTATTTGTAATTGTAGTTTTAGCTGTTTCATTGCGAGCATTTGCTGAATTTTCATCTCCAAAAATAGCGGTAGTCGTTGTGGTTTGAATAAAACGATATTCTTTTGTTTCACTCGTAAAAACATGTCCAAATTTTAAATTACTAAAGTCCTTATTATTCGCAGTGTCTTTAATCGCTAATAGTTTATAACTATGGTCTAAATAAACTCTTTTACTATTAAACTGATTTTCAGCATCGTTTAAATTAACATCTAATCTAGCGCGTGTAGTGTAATTATCATCATTGCTTTCAAACTTATCAATTTCCACTTGTGGTAAACCACCACTTTCTTCATTAAAGAAATCCTGAGAGGTTAAATGGCCACGCATTGTATATCGATTATTTTTAGTTTTGTAGTGAAAAGCACCTCTAAAATTACCATTGCTTGCCAAAGATCTTCTATATGCTCCTAAAGAACGAATTCCTTTATAGGATAAGGAAACGTTTAATCTCCTTGAAAAATTCAAAGTAAAGATAGCATCTAAAACTTGTCCTTGTTGTAAACCGGTTCTGTATGTAATTTCTGTGGTTGGTGTCGGAACTTCGTAATATTTTATTTCATCAATATCTAAATAACTAAATTGTTTTGCAGTAAAACCAATATCTGGGAATAACTTTAAATTACTAAAATCATATCCTAAATTTGTAAAAGTCTGTCCTTGATTATGGAATCCCAATAATTCAAAATTATCGGTTCTTAAATAATTAAATTTATAGTCTTTTTGTATGGTTAATGTAGTATCTATGTATGTAGTATCTCTTTTGTGAGAAATAATTTTGTAATCAGTATATTTCGTTTTTCCTGATAGCGTCACAGAAATTTCTCCGGAATTTCTTAGAGAATCGTTTTGCATTGAAAAAGGAATTTTTTCAAGATCGTCAAGAGATTTTCTACGAACTGGTTTATCAAACACTTGGGAAAACAGTACGTTTCCACAAAAAAAAACAAGAATTGAAAATAAAAGTAATGATTTGTTCATAGATTGTCTCTGCAACGACAAATGTAAAATAATTAAACGAAAATAATCACTAATAATTATCACGAAAATTGTTAATTTGTTAAATGTTACTATCTAATTATAGTGGTTTTTCTTTAGAGGCAGGTACGGACGAAGCGGGCAGAGGTTGTCTTTGCGGACCTGTTGTGGCAGCAGCGGTTATTTTACCTAAACACTTTACACATCCTTTTTTAAATGATTCTAAGCAATTATCAGAAAAAAAGCGAGAAGAATTGCGTCCTTTTATAGAAGAACATGCCATTGCTTTTGGTGTTTCTTTTGTTTGGCAAGAAGAAGTAGATGAAATTAATGTTTTACAAGCTTCAATTACCGGAATGCACCGTGCTATCGGAATGCTAAGAACCAAACCAGAATATATAATTGTTGATGGAAATAAGTTTAGAAATTATAACAATATTCCGCACAAAGCTATTGTAAAAGGTGATGCAAAATACTTAAGCATTGCAGCCGCTTCCGTTTTAGCAAAAACGTATAGAGATGAATATATGGCAAAGATTCATCTCGAATTTCCAATGTATAATTGGTCTAAAAATAAAGGATATCCAACAAAAGAGCACAGAAACGGAATTAGAGAATTTGGTGTAACCAAATATCATAGAAAAACGTTTAAACTATTGCCAGAACAAACAAAGTTAGATTTATAAAATATTTTTGAGAAGCTGTTTCCTGCTTTTCATGATATCTTTTTTCTGAAAAAGAAAAAAGGATGCCATTTCAATCAGGGTTAAATTGGTCAAAAATATTTCAGTGTTTTAATTTGAGAAAGGCAATCATTTATTTAAAAACTTCAACTATTTTTACGCTCCAAAATTCTAAGTGATGATAAAAAAAACCAAGGCAGAAATTACTAAATGTATCTTACATAAAGTAGCGAATAAATTTAATAGCGGACACAACGTTTTTTCTGAAGAATTAATTCGTTTCGATCAAGAAAGCTACGATTTAATGAAGAGTTTTTTAATGAAACCTTTTGGGAGTTTAACACAAAGCTACCGGTTTTCTCATCATGCAGATGTCCGTTTAAACGAACTAAATAACTATGCTTCAGAGGTATTTAAAGAAGAAAGTTCTTTTATCGAATATTCTAAGAATATAGTAAACCATTTGTATGAACAATCTAATTCAGCTCAAATAAAAACAGGAGATGTACTTGTTGTCTACATTGAAGGTATTGAATACAAAGATGTATTAACAGAGGCTGTTGGTATTTTTAAAATTGAAAATAAGGTCGATTTTTTTCAATCTTATTTAGATGATAATGACAGTTTTGATGTGGTTGTTCAAAAAGGAATTTCTACCAAAAGAATTGATAAAGGTTGTTTAATCTTAAACACTTCAGATACGGAAGGCACTGTTGTATTATCTGTAGACAATAACAATTATGATGCACAATATTGGATTAAAGATTTCTTAGCGGTAAAATTAGCAGACGATTATAATTCTCACACAAAAAACTATTTAGAAATGTGTAAAGAATTTTCTGAAGAAGTAATTAAGCCAGAATTAGGAATGCACGAACAAGGAAACTTCTTGGCAAATACAGTAGATTATTTTAAAGAAAATGAAGCTGTAGATTATTCTACTTTTAAAGAAGAAGTTTTTGAAGAAGAGAAGCATAAAGAAAAGTTTGATGAGTACAAAAAACACTTCGAAACGTTAAACGATGTATTAATTAGAAATAATTTTGATGTTTCCGGAGTTGTTCTAAAGAAGGAGAAAAATAAGCTTAAAACAGAAATTAAGTTAGATACTAATATTAGTATTAAGTTGGATGTAGAAGCACCAGAGGCGGCATCAGAATACTTAGAAAGAGGGTATGATGAAGAGATGAAAATGAAATACTATAAAGTCTATTTTAACGAGGAGAAATAAAATGTGTTCTTGTTTAGTAGGTTTTATTTTTTAAGAATTTATAAAACTTTCAACTTCAAAAAGTTCTTTAAAATGTTTTAAAATTTTAGATTTTACCTCGTTTATATTTACTTTCTGTCCTAATTCAGCTTCCATAGAAGTAACGGCTTTACCTTTAATTCCGCAAGGAATAATATTGTCAAAATAACCGAGGTTTACATTTGCATTCAGTGCAAAACCATGCATTGTTACCCATCGTGAAGATCGAATTCCCATGGCACAAATTTTACGAGCAAACGGTGTACCTACATCTAACCAAACACCTGTTTCTCCATCGCTTCTTGTTCCTTTTATCCCATATTCAGCAATCGTTAAAATAATAACTTCTTCTAAAAAGCGCAGGTATTTATGAATATCTGTAAAGAAATTTTCTAAATCTAAAATTGGGTATCCAACAATTTGACCAGGTCCATGATACGTAATATCCCCACCGCGATTTATTTTGTAAAAAGTGGCGCCTTTTTCAGCCAACTGTTTTTCATTGAGTAGCAGGTTGCTTAAATTACCACTTTTGCCGAGAGTATACACATGAGGATGCTCTACAAATAAAAAATAATTTTCGGTATCTTTTTTGTTGTCATTTCTACGATTTTCAATCTTTGTATTTACAATTTCTTGTAATAATTTAGTCTGATAATCCCAAGTATCTTTGTAATCTTTTACACTTAAGTCTTTAAGTAGTACGTTTCTATTCATATTTTCGATTACAAAGATAATTATTTCATTATCTTTGGGGGGTGCAAATTTTGCTATTTTAAAAATTATTTTATGAAACTTAAATCCCCTCTTTTACTGCTTTTCATAGCTTTTTTTACTTCTTTTCATGAAATGAGTGCTCAAAATTTTCTAAAGAATATTGATACTAGCAATAAGGTAATTAAAAAGAGTCGCATTTATAGAAAGCAAAATGTACCATCTAAATTTCAGCTAATCTCGATTAAAGAAAATGATTTTAAAGCATTCTTAAAAACAAAATCTAAGAATGAAATTAAAACATTGAAATTACCAAATGCTAAAGGAGGGTTCTCAAATTTTGTAATAAGAGAAGTTTCAAATTTTGAAACGAAGTTGTCAGAAAAATTTCCAAATATTAAATCATATGCTGCTCAAGGGGTTGATGATCCAACCGCAGTCGCAAAAATTAGTTTTGGTACAGATGGTTTTCATGCAGTTATATTTTCAGGTAAAGAGGAGACATTATATGTAGATCCTTATACAAAAGATAATAAAACGTTAATAGCATACAAACGCCATGATTTAGAAATAAATAAAGATGGGTTTACTTGTCATGTAGAAGATTCTTCAAGGAAAATTATTGCTCAGGGAAAAGCAAGGGTAAGTGCAGACGAAGGAAAATTAAGAACATTTCGTTTAGCATTAGTGTGTAGTGGTGAGTATGCACAGTTTCATCTCACAAATCAAAACATTCCTGCCTCTGCTACCGATGAGGTAAAAAAAGCAGCCGTTTTATCTGCGATGAACACAACTATGACCAGAGTTAACGGTGTTTTTGAGAGAGATTTATCTGTAAGAATGATTATTGTGGGAGATAATGATAAAGTTATTTTTTTAGATCCTGCTTCAGATAATATTACGGATGGTAGTCCAACTGTAATGATAAATGAAGTACAATCTATTTGTGATAGTCAGATTGAAAATGATAATTATGATATTGGACATCTTTTTAGTATTGGAGGAGATGGTTTAGCGGGTGGCGGAGTCGTTTGTATTTCAGGAAACAAAGCAAAAGGGGTTACAGGAAGAGGTGAACCTTTGGGAGATACTTATGATATAGATTATGTTGCACATGAGATGGGCCACCAATTTGGTGCAAATCATACTCAAAACAATGATTGTAATAGAAACAATGCCACAGCTATAGAGCCGGGAAGTGCGTCCACAATTATGGGGTATGCGGGTATTTGTTCTCCAAATGTACAAAGTCAAAGCGATGATTATTTTCATGCGGTAAGTATTGCAGAAATGGAAAATACTTTAGAATCCTCTGGGGGTTGCGCAGTAATTACCAATACTAATAACAATAAACCAATCGTAGATGCAGGTTTTGATTATAGTATACCAAAATCTACTCCTTTTGTATTAAAAGGTACAGCAACAGATAATGAAGGTGATTCTAGTTTAACTTATAATTGGGAACAGTTAGATAATGAAATTGCATCCATGCCCCCATCAACAACAAATAGTAGTGGTCCATTATTTAGGTCATTGCCATCTAAAACCTCTCCAAACAGATATATGCCAGAGTTAGCCACAGTTGTTGCCGGCAGTACATCATCAACATGGGAGGTATTACCATCTGTAGTAAGAGATTTAAATTTTTCTTTTTTGGTAAGAGATAACAATGCGGGTGGCGGAAATACAGCTAGAGATGATATGGAAGTTTCTATAGAAAATGCGGATGCTTTTACTGTTTCTGCTCCAAATTCCTCAGTTACCTGGCCGGTAGGCACTACCCAAACAATTGCGTGGACAAAAGGAACAACAGATATTGCGCCGATAAATTGTTTAAGTGTAAACATTAAATTATCTATTGATGGAGGTTTAACGTTTCCGATAATGATAAAAGCGAATACGCCAAATGATGGAACAGAGGATATTGTTATTCCAAATAGCGTGACCACTTCTGCAAGAATAATGGTAGAAGCAGCAGACAATATTTTTTATAATGTAAATTCAACAAATTTTATAATAAATTCTTTAGCTCCAACATTTCTATTAAGCAATACAAGTGGAATGCAATCTGCATGTAATACGGGAAATCAAAACGTAAGTTATGTTTTAAAAATTGATTTTTTAAATGGTTTTACTGAACCAGTAACGTTTACAACAACAGGGCAACCTTCAGGGGCTAGCATTCTTTTTACACCAAATTCAATAAACAGTAATGGTAATGTAGTGATGGAGGTTTCTAATTTAGACGGATTAACACCTCAAAACTATATAATTAATATTAAAGCAGACGCAACAACTGTCAGTCAAGATATCGATGTTGATTTAAATTTAACAACAGCCAATTTCAATTTGTTAACATTAACATCGCCAATAGATGGCGCTGTAGATGTTGGTTTGTCAGAAGAATTAAAATGGGAGGAAGATGCTAATTCCGTGTCTTATGATGTACAAGTAGCCTCAGATAATAATTTTACTTTGCTTGTGAGTGATGAAAATGTTACAACGAATTCATTTAATGTAAATGGCGTTTTAGGGAATACAATTTATTATTGGAGGGTAAAGCCTAAAAACAATTGTGGAGAGGGGTCTTATTCGAATACATTTAGTTTTACAACGTTAACACCATCTTATTGTGCTTCAACTTTTACAGATGAAATAGGAGGTTCAGAACATATCACCAATGTAACTTTTAATACGATTGATAATAACTCCGAAAACGACACTACAGACGGGTATGAAGATTTTACAAGCATAAATACCATAGTAGAAAGAGGTGAATCTCATCAAATTAGTGTTACTTTAGATACGGGAGGATATCAAGACCATTGTTATGTGTTTATCGATTGGAATCAAGACTATATTTTTGATAAAGCAACAGAAAGATATGCTCTAGGTACTGTTTTATCCGACGTAGGTACGAAGTTTTTTACAATAACTGTTCCGGAGACTGCTGTTTTTGGAGCTACAACGATGAGAGTAATTATTGAGTACGATGATCCAGATGATGGATTTGGCAGCGGTTCGTGTAATTCTGATCACTTAACAGAATGGGGTGAAACAGAAGATTATACAATTATTGTAGATAATACAGCAGCCATAAATGATATCGCTTTCGAAGGGTTTAATTTGTTTCCAAACCCAACTAAAGGAGAATTTACTCTAAATTTTAAGGTAATAAATACCGATGAAGTTTCTGTTCAATTATTTGATATTAGAGGAAGAATGATTGATGAGAAAAAATATTACAATCTAATGACTGATTTTTCTAAAAAAATGATTTTTACAAAAGCTTCTGCTGGCTTGTATTTGTTAAAAGTTTCAAATGGAAATAAACAAACAACGAGAAAACTAATGATAAAATAAGAATTATTCAAAATAGAAAAGCCTCATCAAATTTGATGAGGCTTTTTTTGTGAAACGATCTTTAGGGTTATCCTAAAAAAGGATATTTATAATCTGTTGGAGATACCAATGTTTCTTTTATCAATCTAACAGAGGTCCAGCGCAATAAGTTTTGAGCAGAACCTGCTTTGTCGTTTGTTCCAGAGGCTCTTGCTCCTCCAAATGGTTGTTGACCAACAACTGCACCCGATGGTTTGTCATTAATATAAAAATTTCCTGCTGCATTTTCTAATGCTTTTGAAGCTTTTTCAACAATGTATCTGTCTTTCGAAAAGATAGCTCCTGTTAACCCATATTCAGAGGTTTCGTCAACTAATTTTAGCGAAGCTTCCCATTCAGCATCTTCATAGATATAAACCGTCAATACAGGGCCAAACAATTCTGTACACATGGTAGCATATTTTGGAGAAGTACTTACAATTACAGTTGGCTCAATAAAATAACCAACAGATTTGTCGTGGTTTCCTCCAATAATTATTTCTGCATCTTTATCTGTTTTGGCAGCATCAATATAACTCGCAATTTTATCAAAAGAACCTTCATGAATGACTGCGTTTATAAAGTTTGAAGTATCTTCTGGAGATCCCATTTTTAATTCACTAGTTTGTACAATTAAATGTTTCTTAACTTCCGGCCAAAGTGATGCAGGAACATAAGAACGTGAAGCTGCAGAACATTTTTGTCCTTGGTATTCAAAAGCACCTCTTGTCATTGCGGTTGCTACTTGCAAGGGGTTAGATGAATTGTGTACCCAGATAAAATCTTTTCCACCTGTTTCTCCAACAATTCTCGGGTATGTTTTATAGGTGTGAATATTGTTTCCTATTTGTTTCCACAATTCTTTAAAAACATGCGTAGAACCTGTAAAATGCAATCCAGAAAAGTCGGGAGAAGCTAATACCGTGTCAGAAATCATAACAGGATCTCCATACACAACATTAATTACACCATCTGGTAAACCAGCTTCTTTAAATAAATCTACAATTACTTGTGCAGAATAAGCTTGATGATCAGAAGGTTTCCAGACAACAACATTACCCATTAAAGCCGCTGATGCTGGTAAATTTGCTGCAATAGATGTAAAGTTAAAAGGAGAAATAGCATACACAAACCCCTCTAAAGGTCGGTATTCAACTCTGTTCCAAACTCCAGGAGATGACGTTGGCTGATCTTTAAATATGTCAGTCATGTATTCTACGTTAAAACGAAAGAAATCAATCATTTCACAAGCAGCGTCAATTTCTGCTTGGTACACATTTTTAGATTGAGCAATCATAGTTGCTGCATTCATTTTAGCTCTGTAAGGCCCTGCTAATAATTCAGCAGCCTTTAAGAAAATTGAGGCTCTTTCCATCCAACTTGTGCTAGACCAAGCCTCTCTAGCCGATAAGGCAGTAGAAATGGCAGTATCTACATGAGACTTTTCTGCAATATGGTATTTTCCAACTACATGTTTGTGGTCGTGAGGAGGTGTAATATTCTTTGTGTTTCCTGTTCTAACTTCTTCTCCATTAATGTGCATTGGCACATCAATATGGCTGTTAAACATTGTTTTGTAAGTTGTTAATAACGCTGCTCTTTCTGGAGAACCAGGAGCATATCCTTTTACGGGTTCATTTACTGCTTTAGGAACATTAAAAAATCCTCTTGCCATATTGTATGTTTTTTAGAATTTATCGATTAATTTTGACCGTCAAAGTTACAATTTTTGTTTCAATAAATTTAGTGGATTTTTTATGTCTTTTATTGCGGTAAATTTAACAATCGCATCATTTTTTAAAATTTATGATAAATAATACAATTTCTTTATGTGTACAGTAACCTATCTTCCTTTGGGTAATAATAATTTTATGTTAACATCTAATCGTGATGAAACACCTCTAAGAAAAACGATACCCTTAGAAACTTATAAAGAGAATGATGTAGAGTTAACATACCCTAAAGATGCTTTGGCGGGAGGGACTTGGATAGGCGTAAGTTCTAAAAACAGATTGGTCTGTTTGCTAAACGGCGGATTTACAAATCATATAAGAAATCATTATTATAAAATGAGTAGAGGTATTATTGTAAAAAATATACTTTCTGCAGATAATGGGGTCACTTATATCAATAACTTTAATTTTATAGATATAGAGCCGTTTACGTTAATTTTGGTTGATTATCATTTACAATTGGAAGCGTATGAATTGGTCTGGGACGGTAAGAAAAAACACCTAAAAAAACTAGCAGCAGAGCCTCGTATTTGGTCTTCATCTCCATTGTATAATGAAGAAATGAAAGCTTTAAGAAAAGAATGGTTTTCTGATTGGCTGCTGGAAAATGATTCTTTCCAGCAAGAAAAAATTATTGATTTTCATCAAAACGAAAGTTTAGGAAATAGAGAAATTTCACCTTCAATGAAAAGAGCTTTTGTAGAAACTGTAAGTATAACTTCGGTCAAAAAAATAGCCGCAACTATAGAAATAACATATTTAGATTTAAGAACATCTAAAACAGTGCAAAAGAGACTAAGCCGACAATAACAATTCCGAAAATAGAAATCAAAAAATAGGTAAAGTTTAGGAGTATAAATTTTATAAAAGTTTTAAAATAATCTTGTTGGTAGAATTCGCGCATTGCCAAGAAAAGGTAGAGTAAAAATAATCCAGTGAA
>JAQXAP010000025.1 GCA_029252865.1 Polaribacter sp. | reverse complement strand
GCTTTTCAAACCGATCTTGAGGCTATGGGCTTAGACGAGCAAGTAGTAACTGCTTCGTTTACCGAATTTGGCCGTAAACCAAAAGAAAACGGTAATTTAGGAACAGATCACGGTAACTTGGGTCCAATGTTTATAATTGGATCTGCAGTAAAAGGAGGCATGACGGGTACTAATTTGGATTTAACAAATGTAACCAAACACTATGATGAAGATAATATGCAGCACGATTATCGACAAGCATTCTCTACTTTACTGAGCGATTTCCTGGGAGCGAGTCCCAATTCTATTGAAGGAACTGAATTTATGCCATACGATGGTGGTAGCAAATTAGATTTAATAAATTCTGATCAAAAAGTTACACTTGGCATAAAAAACCATACATCAAAAGTAGATATCTCTGTATATCCTAACCCAATATCGGATTATTGTAACGTTCAATTTACTTCTCAAAATATGTTTAGAGGTTCAATAATAATACACAACCTTCAAGATAAAAAATTATTGACAGTTCCTCAAAATTTTATGCCAGGAATCAATAATAATCAATTAAACATAGGACATTTATCTACAGGTTTATACATAATATCTATAAAGGACGAAGAGAATAAATCATTAGGGAATTTTAAAATTATTAAAAGATAACTTTCCTTTAAAAATTTAATATTCTCTGCTTCCAATTACAGATCAACGTCGTGAATATTCGAAAATATTTGTTCGTCACTAACTGTGATTATATATTGATAGAATTCTCAAGAGATAGGGAGAATAAATAATACATTTAAAACAACTTAACATCCAAAATTGATAAATTTATTATAGTTTTTGGGTAAAATGGAATGATAAATCAATGCTATAGTTTGTAATATTGTTGCATCATCTTTTTGAAAAATAATTTCATTAAATGAAATAACTTAAAAAATAATACATGAAAAAAATAATTGTAAAAAACATCCTATTTGTTTTAGTTTTTGCAGCATTAACATCAAAAGCACAAGATATAAAGGACACTTATGGAAAAGATTGGACATTAAAAAAATCTCCAAAATGGGAAGAATTAAAAAAAGAACCTATTCCAGAATGGATGATTGATGCCAAATTTGGTATGTATACACACTGGGGTATATACTCAGTTCCTGCGCACGGCGGACCAGATTATTTACATGAATTATACTCTACTGACGGAAAAGACAGAAAAGGGGTTATTGCGTATCACGAGAAGAAATATGGAAAAATCAAAGATTTTGGATACAAAGATTTTGTACCAATGTTTACTGCTGATAAATTCGATGCTAAAGAATGGGCTGAAGTAATGAGTGGCGGTGGAGCTAAATTTGGAGGTATCTGTTTAGCGCATCATGATGGTTTTTGTTTATGGGATTCTAAATACACAAAATGGGATTCCAAAGACATGGGGCCTAAAAAAGATATTTATGGAGAACTTGCGAAAGAAATTCGAAAAACAGACATGAAATTACTGGCTACTTTCCACATGGCCCGAACATATGGATATGCTTTTGATTTAAAAAATAAAAAACACACCAAAGAACAAAAACAGACTTGGGACATATTTGATGAAAAAAATTCTTGGATCTACAGAAATCCTGAAAAAGAATCTAAAGAAAAATTTGGACAAGAATGGGCGAATAAAGTAAAAGAAGTAATTGAAAATTACAGACCTGACGCACTTTGGTTTGATGGTTTAGCTGGTTCAATTAAAAATGAAGAAATAAGACAAGATGATATTGTAAATATTTTTGAAAACTACTACAACAACAAAGGAATTGATGGTGAAGAAGTTGTTGTCTGTAATAAATTACCGGGTTCTAAAGTTTGGAATTTTCCATTAGGATTTGGACTGCGTTGTTATGAAAACTGCAGAGACATGGAAAAAGAACCGGAAGGATATTGGCTTGCAGATAGAGCTATTAGCTATCCTTGGTCTTATGTGAATGATAAATATTACAAAGACAAAGCTCCTTACCAAATTAGAAGTTTAGTTGATATGGTGAGTAGAGGTGGTATTATGTTAATGTCTTTAACACCCCGAGGTGATGGCTCTATAGACCCTCAATCTATTGAGATAATGAAAGGTATGGGTGCATGGTTAAAATTAAATGGAGAAGCAATTTATGCAACTCGTACATGGCATACTCCTGCAGAAGGACCTACAAAAATGATTATCTTTAAAAAAGGAAAAGCCAAAAAAGGTAGCTCTGGATTTAGATGGGACTTTAGAAGAGTGGTTGCGGAAGATATTCGTTTTACAAGAAGTAAAGATAACAAAAACCTATATGCAACAGCTTTAGGTAAACCAAAAAGTGGAACATCAATCATAAAATGTTTAGCGAAAGGAGAAAAAATCGCTTCAAAACCAATTTCTAAAATAACTTTAATTGCTACTGGCGAAGAAGTTAAATGGAAACAGACTAAAGAAGGTTTAACCATTACCTACCCGAAAACAGGCATCAGTGAAATTGCCAACTCATTTAAAATTGAATTCGGAAAAGGAAAATTAGTATACTAATTCAAAAAAACTTTAAGGTACAACCTTAAAGTTTTTTTTTATTTTAATAAACAACACCGTACATCGTGAATAAAATCATATTTTATTTTTTTTGCTTAATCAACTTCTGTTTAATAAATGCTCAGAACAAAGCTCCAAATATTATATACATACTTGCTGATGACATGGGGATTGGCGACGTTAGCACATACAATAAATCTTCTAAAATAAACACATTTCATATTGATGCCTTAGCTAAACAAGGTATAAAGTTCACAGATTATCACACAAGCTCGAGCGTTTGTACCCCTACTCGATATGGAATTATGACGGGACGATATGCATGGAGATCAAGGTTAAAAAGTGGTGTTACACATGGATTTTCAAGTAATCTAATAGAAACTACCCGAACCACCATAGCATCCTACCTTAAAACTAAAGGATACAATACAGCTGTTATAGGTAAATGGCATTTAGGTATGAATTGGTCTCGTAAAAATGACAAAAAAATAAATATTAAAGAGGGACGAAATGTCGACTTTAATAAAAAAATAAAAAATGGTCCAAATGCTTTTGGATTTGACTATTATTATGGAATTTCTGCATCGCTGGATATGCCTCCTTACGCCTACATTGAAAATAACATGATTCAAGGCAATTTATCATATGCTGAAGACCAAAATATTTTCAAAGAATTAAATATGAAACCTGTTAGACCTGGTTGGATTTCTGAGAATTTTAATCAAGAAGCTGTTGTATCTAATCTAGAAAAAAAAGCGATATCTTGGATTACTCAACAAAATACAAACACCCCGAACAAACCTTTTTTTCTATATCTTCCGCTCACTGCGCCACATGCACCAATAGTACCCTCCGATAAGTTTAAAGGAAAAAGTAATCTATCAGCTCATGGAGATTTCTGTTTAGAAATTGATGCACTAGTTGGTAAAATTATTACAACTCTAGATAAACTAAATATTACTGACAACACAATAATTGTCTTTAGTTCAGACAATGGAGTTTCTCCCAATGCGAATCTTAAGGCTATGGAAAATAAAAAACATTACTCAAGTCATATCTATAGAGGCTTAAAAGGCACGTTGTACGAAGGAGGACATCGTATGCCTTTCATTATAAAATGGCCAAAAGGAATCGAAAAACAATTAACTAGTGATAAATTAACATGCAGTACCGATTTTCTCGCTACCATAATGGATTTAAATAACGATAAACCAGAAGAACATAATGCAGAAGATAGCGTGAGCTTTTTATCAGAGTTTAACGGTGAAAATAAATCTGATATTTCAAGAGGTGCCATAGTACATCACTCAGATAATGGTTATTTCTCTATTAGAGAGGGAAAATGGAAACTAATATTTCATAGCGGTGCTGGTAGTAAGCGAAAGGATCCTAAAGATTTACCTGTAAAGAACCCCAATAAGCTTCAACTATTTAACTTAGATAAAGATCTAGAAGAAAAAACCAATATTATCGCACTTTACCCAGAAAAAACAGCACATTTAAAACGGTTAATGGCAAAATTGATTAATGACGGCAGAAGTACTGATGGAATTAAACAAAAAACCATCCCATTTAAAGAAGAAAAGCAATTATTAAAAATTAATGCCTTTAAGGAATATTTAAGTCTAGAATAATGAATAAAATATTATCAATAGTACTACTTTTTTTTGTTTCAATAGGATTTTCTCAGTTGAAAAAGTCACCAAACATCATATATATTCTTGCCGACGATATGGGTATCGGAGATGTAAAGGCCTATAATAAAAACTGTAAATTCCCCACTCCTTACATAGATGAAATGGCTAATCAAGGTATGAAATTTACAGATGCACACACAAGCTCTAGTGTATGTACTCCTACCAGATATGGAATTATAACAGGGCGTTATTCTTGGAGGACCGAGTTGAAAAATGGTGTAACACACGGACTAACTCCACACCTTATAAACACCAAAAGAACTACCGTTGCATCGTATTTAAAATCTAAAGGATATGCAACAGCAATCATTGGAAAATGGCACTTAGGAATGGATTGGACCTATAACAAAGAAGGTAAAGTTGATAAAATAGGTACTAATTTAGATATAACAGCTCCTATTAATAACGGTCCAAACACACTTGGTTTCGACTATTACTATGGTATTTCTGCATCCTTAAACATGGATCCACATGCATATATAGAAAACACAAAAATTTTAGGAAATAATTTAAAATTAATAAAAACAACAAAAGAAGTTAAAAATATATTAGGAAGTGGTGGTAAAGCTGGTTGGGTAGATATGAACTTTAAGCGTAATGAAGTGATGCAGACATTTACAAATAAAGCTATTGACTGGATGAAAATTCAAAAAAATAAGAATCCTAATAAACCATTTTTTGTATACTTTCCTTTAAATGCACCACACTCCCCAATTGTACCAAGTAATCAATTTAAAGGAAAAAGTAATTTATCTCCCCATGGTGATTTTTGTATGGATGTAGATGATACAGTTGGTCAAATTATTACTGCTGTAGAAGAAATTGGAGAAACAGAAAATACAATGATCATTTTTACAACAGATAATGGCGTTTCTCCACAAGCAAAATTAGAACCTATGGAGAAGCTAGGTCATTTCTCAAGTTATATTTATAGAGGACTTAAAGGAACACTTTATGAAGGTGGGCATCGCGTTCCTTTCATCGTAAAATGGCCAAATAAAATAAAAAAATCAACTGAAACAAATTATCTAACATGTACTACAGATTTATTGGCTACAGTTATAGATATACAAGGAGACACATTAAAAAATAATGAAGGAGAGGATAGCGTTAGTTTTTTATCTGCACTATTATCTAAACAAACAAATGATAGAGGCCCTATAGTGCACCATTCAGATGCAGGTTATTTTTCACTCAGAGAAGGAAAATGGAAAATAATTTTTCATGAAGGAGCGGGCTCCAGAAGAAAAGATCCTAAAGACAAACCTTTAATCAACCCAGGAAAAATGCAATTATTTGACATGTCTAAAGACCAAACAGAACTTGTAAATATTGCAAAAGACCATCCAAAGGTGGTAAAAGAATTAACTTCCAAAATGAAAGAGATTCTTTTAAACGGAAGAAGCACAAAAGGTACAAGTCAAGCATATGTAAAATATGACAAGAAGAAAGAAGAAAAAATTAAACTCTTTATCAACTAATATGAAAATTTTTAAAATAGTAATTACTGTATTCGCATTTAGCACATTTTTTTCGTGCAATAATAAAGTTGAAAATAAAACTGAAACAGCGAGAAACCAAAAAATTGAGAGGGCAACTCAATTCGAACCCACTTGGGAATCTTTAAAGAAAGCTAAACCTGCTAAATGGTGGTCAACTGGAAAATTTGGTATTTTTATTCACTGGGGACCATACAGTGTAGCTGGGTATAAAGACAAAAATAAAGGATATGCCGAGGCAATCACAAACCACATGTATAAAAAGCCAGAAGCATATGCCAATTTTATGACAAAAAAATTCGGTGCCACCATGCCTGATTTTGGTTATAAAGATATGGTACCTCTGTTTACAGCAAAAAACTGGAACCCTGATGCCTGGGCACAATTATTTAAAGATGCCGGAGCTACCTATGTAATTCCAACAGCAGAACACCATGATGGTTTTGCTAACTGGGATTCAGACCTTACTGAATGGAATGCAACGAAGAAAGGACCTATGCGAGACTTAGTTGGAGATCTTGGAAAGTCAGTGAGAGAAAAAGGATTAAAGTATGGTTTATCATATCATCGCGAGCGTCACCCAAACCGTTTTACCTTAGATTTTAAAGTTTATGACAAACCGTTTGATCTTGTTGCTGAAGAAATAAAGCGTATGCCAGAATCAGCAAACCTCTATGGACCATTTGAGTATAGCGATGCTTTTATTGCCGATTATGTTGCACGCTGGAAGGAGATGGAAACCAAATATCAACCAGATTTTATGTGGCTTGATGACTCTCCAATATTTTATAAAGACTCTTTAAATCCGCAAGTCACTAAATTTAAAAATGCCTTTAAGCGCATGATCTCCGATTACCTAAATACAGCACAAATCTGGGGTAAAGAAGTTTATTTTAATAATAAAGGAAAACACCTAAACTTCCCTGAGGGAGTTGGATGTCGTGAAAAAGATAATTTACAAATGGAAAGTATTGGTGCACCATACCAAAACCCTGCAACGCTTGGAGTATCTTATGCGTACATGGAAAATGAGGAAATCAATGACTTGTATAAGAAACCAGCAGAATTGGTGCGTTTGTTAGTAGATGTAGTCAGTAAAAATGGTAATTTATTACTAAATATTGGTCCAAAAGCAGATGGAACGATTCCTGAAGGAATGAAAAAACGTTTATTAGCCATGGGATCATGGTTAAAAATAAATGGTGAAGCTATTTACGGAACGACCCCTTGGCATATTTACGGCGAATTTTCTGGTAATATCATTGAAGAAGACGATGTTATTTACAATAAACATAGTATGCGAATTCACGAATTAGAATATCGCTATACCTCAAAAGGTAAATCAATTTATATAACAAGTTTTCAGAATAATAATTCTATTCTTTTAAAATCTTTTAAAAATTTTAAAAGTAAAATAGCAAATATTTCAATTTTAGGCTCAACAAAAAAAGTTAACTGGTCATTAACCAAAGATGGGCTCAGTATTAAAGATTCTAAAACAGCAAACTTTAAGTATGCTAAAGTTTATAGAATAGCACTTCAATAAGCCACAGTTACTTTACATAAAGAGGTTGTTTAAATATATATTTTAAACAACCTCTTTCGCGTGTAATAATAAATTATTCCTAAAAAAATAAATTAAAGTACTCAAAATATAAAGCTAAACTCTCTAATATAATACTCAAAATTTTAGTTTGAATTGTTATAAAACTATGATTATTAAAATAGATTAAATTATATAATTAACACAAGAATAACAAATCCAAGTAATGTTGATAATATTATTTTTTTTTAGAATTTTATTAGTTGAGTAAAACACTATAATTAGCTATGTTTTGAAAGTAACTTTTATTTCATTAACATTTTTTTTACTAAAAAATAAATAATTGTGATAACAGTAATCATAAATTTATCGCTAACCATTGCTAACCCTTTCAATTTGTTACAGCGTTATGCACAGGTATTATTGGTAACTGTAAGATAAGAGTTAAATTATGTAATATTTGAACTTTTATAAAATTAAAATAAAGTTAATTTTATAACATCAAACGAAACTATAACTAAAGTTATACTAAAAAATTATTTTTTATGATTAAAGAGCAGTTAAATATGAAAAGAAAAAGTATCCTTTTGATAGCTTTTGTCTTTTTTGGGTTTTCTCAAATAGCATCTGCACAAAACTTAATAATACGTGGGCAAGTAAAATCCGAAGCAGGAGAATTATTGCCAAGTGTATCAATTCAGGCAAAAGGCTCAAAAAAAGGTACAAGTACCGATTTTGATGGAAACTACAAGATTAAAATGCCAAAAGAAGCTACAACTCTAACATTTAGGTATTTAGGTTACAAAACCGTAGAGGTTGTTGTTGGCAGTAACCCCATTATAAATGTAACTCTAAAACAAGAGCTAAACGTATTAGATGATATTGTTGTAGTAGGTTATGGCACACAAAATCGAAAAGATGTAACTGGAGCTATTACATCCATAAAAAGTAAACAACTAGAACGTACCGTAAACAATAACCTTGGAGATGCTTTACAAGGAAAAATTTCTGGTGTACAAATTACACATGAAGATGGTACTCCTGGAGGTGCTTTTAAAGTAAATATTAGAGGAGCTGCCGCTATTACCGGTTCTACACAGCCGTTATATGTAGTGGATGGCTTTCCAATAGAAGTATTTGATGACACTTCTGATGAAGGAAATCCTTATGACGGAGCTTCGAGTGGAAATCCTTTAGACTTTTTAGACCCTTCGATGATTGAATCTTTAGAGGTCTTAAAAGATGCTTCTGCAACAGCTATATATGGTGCAAGAGGTGCAAATGGAGTCGTAATTATTACTACCAAACAAGGAAAAGCTGGAGAAGTAAAAGTAAGCTATAGAATGTCTACTAGTTTAAGCAAAACACCAGAAAATAGAATTGTAGATGTTTTTGATAATGGTGAATATGCCGATTTTTTAATTAACAACGAATATTACAACCTAGACAATTGGGATAAGTCCGCAGGTGATGTTCAAACATGGACACCTATTGCTGATCGAAATAGTTATCTCATTAAAAATCCTTTCCCTGCTGATCCTGAGGTAGAAGAATTCATAACAAGAGATGAATTTGCAGCTTTATCAAGTACCGATTGGATGAGAGAAATACTTAGCGTTGGAAAAGTAGATAATCATGTTTTAACCGTATCTGGAGGAACCCCAGAAAACTTATTTAGTTTTACAGGGTCTTACATGAAAAATGAGTCTGTAGTTGTTGGTGCTGGCTTTGATAGGTTTGTGTTAAATGTTAAGTTGAAAAATAAAATAGGGAAAAGATTAACGGCACAAACCGTTTTATCTCCAAGCTACTCAAAGCAATATGGCTCCGGTGGTGGTGGTGGAAATTCAGGGGCTGCCAATCAAGCCGGAGTGTTTACTAGAGCATTAACGACACCTCCTTATATGATTCCTGGAGATGTAACTACAACTGTTAATGATGATAATGAAGAAGAAATTACTTATAATGACCCTGTGTTTCAGTTAGAAAATGAGATTAGAAATCGTAAAAAGATGGGCCTTAGAGCATCTACTAAATTAGCGTATAAATTTTCCGAAGCCTTAGTCGGTAACGTTTCATTTGGATTAAATTATGGTATTAATGAACAACGTGAATATTATCCACCAACATTTGGAACCGGAAATAGACCGAATTATAATGGTTTTGCGAGAAGAGTAGATGGTAAATCTACCAGCTTTAACAATGTAAATACCCTTAACTATAAAAAGAAATTTGGAAAGCACCGAATTAATGCTTTAGTTGGTTATACACAAAATTCTAGAAGTCAAAACAACTTTGCTCAATCTGCTAGAGGTTTTGCTGATGATGTTGCTGATGGTTCTATCGACTATGATTTAGCCGCTTCTTATGATAAGAGTAGAATTAGAAATCAAGAAATTAATCAAATAGGATACTTAGGACGTATCAATTACGTATTTAACAATAAATATTCATTCACAGGCTCTATAAGACGCGATGGTGATTCTAGATTTGCATTGAGCAAATCTCCTTATCGTAATTTTCCTTCGGCAGCCTTTGCCTGGACAGCTTCCAAAGAAAAGTTTATGCAAAATGTAAACTTTGTAGATAATTTAAAATTTAGATTATCATACGGACTTGGAGGAAACAGTGGGGTAAGACCTCAAGACTCGAGAGAATCTTATACACAATTTGCATATAATTTTGGAGGTGTTTCTTATGCTGGGTATGGAAACAGATTACTAGTAGACAGAGATTTAACTTGGCAATCTGCAAGACAGTACGACTTTGGAATGGATTTATCTATGTTTGATAGCCGTGTAAAAATAACATACGATATGTATTTAAAACAAACTGTAGATATGATATTAGATAGAGCAGTAGGATTAAATATTGGATATGATATCATTAGAACCAATGCAGGAGATTTAGATAATTGGGGTGTTGAATTGGCTTTAGAAACTCATAATATAAAATCAGATAGGTTTAATTGGACAACAAATTTAACCATTGCAGCAGATAGAAGTAAAATTCTATCTTTAGGAGGACCTCAGCTAAAAACTTTTGAAAGTAGAGGTATTAGAGGTCAATCAGGTGCATTAATCGTTGGAGAAAATATTGGTACTTGGATTGGTTATGAATCTGATGGAGTTTACAACTCACAAAATGAAATAGATAACGATATTTCTTTAAGTCAAGATTATAGAGATGGACTTCAACCAGGAGATATGAAGTACATAGATCAAGATGGTGATGGTTTTATTACAGACAAAGATGGAAACGCGGTAATTGGAAGAACACAGGCTAAATTTCATGGAGGAATGTGGAATAATTTTGAAATAGGCGATTTTGAACTAGGATTATTCTTTACATTTAAGTATGGATTTGATGTAATTAATGGTGATAGATATGCGTTTTCTTATGTAACTCCAGGATCAAATAATCAGATGAATACAGCATTATACAATGCATGGACACCTGAAAACCCTGAAAGAAATAATCCAGGTTACAATTATGTACATGGTTTAAGAGATCGTCCAGAAAAGTTCTCTTCTTATCATATCGAAGATGGGTCGTTCTTAAGATTACAAAATGTAAGTTTTAAATATAATTTCCCTCAAGAGGCGTTAAAGAAAAGTTTTATTAATAACTTATCTTTATCATTTAATATTACTAACGCATTCTTATGGACTAAATATACTGGTTCAGACCCTGAAAATAGCGTTTCTAGAGGTAGATTTGGACACTTAACCCCAAATTTAGATTTTGCTTCTTTTCCAAGAGCTAGAAATTGGAACACAACTTTAAATATTGGATTTTAATATATAAAATATGAAAAATTTTAAAAAAAATAGTCTATTGATGTTACTAACCCTAGTAGTTTTTACATCATGCTTTAAACTAGAAGATACAGATTTTAATACCAAAGATACAGCTACTTATTTTGAGACTGAAGATGATATTGCTAACGCTGTTACAGTTGTTTATAATTCATTAGCTAAAGGAACACAAGATGAATTAACCACCAACAGTACTTTTGGTGGTCTTTATGATGGACTAACTATTATTTTAAGTTCTGGTGCCCATACTGGATATGACACCAGAACTTTTGGTGGAAATAAGATTACTAGTGATAATAAAGATATTAAGAATTTATACGTCTATTCTTATTTCGGTATTTCTAAGGCGAATTTAGTAATTACTAAAGCCAAAGAAATTGAAATGTCTGAAGAAAACCGCAACAAATATATTGCTGAAGCTCGTTTTTTAAGAGGATTGTTCTATTTTAATTTAGTACAATATTTTGGTGGAGTTCCTATTAGAGTAGAGGATTATGATGGTTCTTATGAAGATTCTTTGTTACCAAGATCTTCTGCAGAAGAAGTATATGATTTTATCATTGAAGATTTCAAATTTGCCGAGACTTATTTACCATTAGATGATTTCGATGGAGGTAATCACGCTACAGGTAGAGCAAGCTCTAGTGCAGCCTCTGGATTATTAGCAAAGGTATATTTAACCATGGCCGGACACCCTTTAAACAAAGGAATATCTCACTATACATTAGCTCGAGACTATGCTCAAAAGGTAATGGATTTAAATATTTATCAATTATTGCCAGATTATGGAGAAATTTTCCACAGCACTAATAAGAACAATAGAGAATGGTTATTTAGTGTTCAGTTTAGTGATGTTGCAAACGAGCAAGGACATTGGGGAGGATGGCAAAATTTACAAAGCAATTGGGATGAATTATCTTATGGTCAATGGCATGATAAAGGAGATGGTTATGGAAGAGTTATCCTTACACAAGAATTGGTAGAGGCTTATAACGAAGAAGACCCAAGAGCAAAGTTTAATATAGTAAGAACTAAAAAGAAAGCTAAAAAAGGTGTTCCTCAAATTGAAACAAAATTGTGGAAATTAAGAACCATGAAATTTAGATTTTCAGCACCAAGAGGAGAAGCCAGACATCAATGTGCAGTAAATGCTCCCGTTCTAAGATATGCAGATATTTTACTAACGTATGCTGAAGCCGAAAATGAAATTAATGGTCCTACCCAAGCTTCTTATGATGCTATTAACCAAGTCAGAGCAAGAGCTAGAGCAGGAATTCCTTTCGCAGATATCCCAGCCTCTTCAGAGCCAGCCGACTTATTCGGTTTAGATCAAGAGAGCCTTAGAGAAAATATTTTTTGGGAAAGAGCAAGAGAGCTTTGTTTAGAGGGTTTAGATAGATTTGATTTAGTGAGGTCAGGAAATTACTATACGATAAAATCAAACGCAGCTCATGTTAGCCAAGTTGGTGGTGTTTTAGATCCAGAGGCTCATCATGAATTACTTCCAATACCAATTGAAGCAATTAGAAATAATCCTAAAATAGAAAACCAAAATCCAGGTTACTAAAATTTAATGATTAGTTATAATTAAAAATGTTTATCAAAATGTTACTAATAAAAAAGAAACATTTTGGTAAACATTTAAATTTAAAATAAAAACTTAGAATAGATTATGATTAAAAAAGCAACTCTTTTATTATTACTTGTATTTATTATCTCATGTTCTCAGAATGATAATACTAACACTTTTGAAATAAGTGGTCAATTCAACCATACAATTTCGGGTTGTGATAATACAAATAATAATAACAACAATAATGAAATTAATTGTGTCGAATTTATAGAATTCATTGACGAAACAAGTGCTACTATTTTGATTAATGGTAATGACATTATTGAGATTGTAAATTATGAGATAAATAACAATGAAATTGATATAATCACATCAAGTGGAGTAAATATATGTTCATTTTTAATTCAAAATGACACCACTTTAAAACGAATCGGAAGTGATGATATTTGGATCAAAAAATAATAAAATACCCAACAATATTTTAGATAAATATTATGATATTTGCCATAAAGCTAAATGTGCTTTTTTAGACTTTAATAAATCTTTGGATTGGAACCTGATAATAAAAAATTAAAATAAAAGTTGTCACTAAATATTTCATAAGAAATTAATAACATTTTAATTCCTATTCGAAAAATACTCGAAGTAAATAAACAATAAGAATGATTTCCTTTACAAATAGTACTCGCATAAAATTAATGTTATTTGTCTGCACTTTCTTAATTTTTGTATACTGCACTTATGGTCAGAAATTAAAACAACCAAATATTTTATTAATTATGCTCGATGACGTGAGTCCAGAGCAATTTAGTTGTTACGGAGTAGATGGTTGGGGATATACACCGAACGTCGATAAATTAGCATCTAATGGGGTGATGTTTAAAACCTGCTATGCGTCAGCAATGTGTGCTCCTTCTCGCGTTGAAATTATGACGGGTGAATACGGTGTGTCCACAGGTGTTTTACAAAATGGAATATGGATTGGAGATAGTAGAGACAATGTGTATAAAAATCACCAAGCCTTCGGAAAATTATTAAAAAATGCTGGATACGCTACCGCAATTGCAGGGAAATGGCATGCAGGAACCACGATGCCTTACGAAGAATCTGTAGGATTTGACGAATATTGTTTGTGGGAAGGTTTAAAGGAAATTAAAGCTTTGCCAGAATCTCCAAAATTCACAGGTCAATTAGAGGACGAAAAAACAACTTCTAGATACTGGCATCCTGGCATTATAAAAAATCATAAATTATTAGATACCAAACCAACCGATTACGGTCCTGATATTTTTGCTGATTTTATTATGGATTTTATGGATCGTAAGACGAAAGAGGGAAAACCATTTTTGGCGTATTGGCCAAGTGTAGCTCCTCATGGAACTAGGATTGGTGCCCCAAGCACACCGCATAGAGGAGAAGTTGGGGATCTCGGACCTGCAAAAAATTCGGAGGACGGAAGAGAACGTTTTATCGCTTTAAACGAATACATGGATTTCCTAATGGGTAAAGTAATGAAGAAAATTAAAGACTTAGAAATAGTAGAAAATACTATTGTAATTTTCACTTCAGATAATGGTACGGCAGTTACAGCAAAAACAAGAGGAGTAGAAAGAGGAAGTCATGTTGTTAATATCATTTCTGGAGCAGGTATCAAACAACGGGGAGCAACAGATGAACTTACCGATTTTAGTGATATTGCTCCAACATTGTTAGAATTTGCAGGAGCAAAATTACCCGAAGGAAAGAAGTTTGATGGAAAAAGCCTTGTGCCATTTTTAACTGGTAAAACCGATTCACATAGAGAGTGGATTCACGGATATATCTCCACTTCGCAATTAATCAGAACCAAAAATTACATGCTCGAAGTGGTAAATCCGGTTTTAGGAATGCCTAAAGGTAGATTTTACTATACAGGAACAAACAGAAATCAAAGAGGATATGAATTTGTAAATGACAATCCAGCCCATGCTAAGGAAAGAAAAAAGTTTGATAAAATTCTTGAGAAATTACCTGCTCTAACCATAGATCATCCTTTTTGGAAAACCAAAAAAGGAAAAAAATTTTTTAAACAATATACCAAACCTAAATCAATTGAAAAACATTTATATAATCATAAAGATTATAGATTTTATGATGAGGGACAAAAAACAAAAGTGAATAAGTAAATATATAAATAAAATTAGATGAGTTTTAAGATTAAACAAATAGTGAATATTACTTCTTATTCAACTATCGTAATGTGCTTTATAACACTACTCAGCTGTGCTCAAACAATTGTTACCACAAAAAAGCCTACTACCCCTAAAGTTGATAAACCAAATATTATCTTTATCATGCTCGATGATTTAGGTAAAGAATGGGTAGAGAACTATGGTGCTGAAGAGATAAAAACCCCTACCATAGATAAGTTGGCAGAAGAAGGTATGCAATTTAAAAATGCCTGGTCTATGCCACAATGTACGCCCTCTCGAGTTACTTTGTTAACAGGACAATACCCTTGGAGACATGGTTGGATTAACCATTATGATGTTCCAAGATGGGGACACGGAGCACAATTTGACCCAACAATGAACCCAAGTTTTGCTCGTGTGATGAAAGATGCTGGTTATAAAACTTGTGCCGCAGGAAAGTGGCAAATCAATGATTTTAGATTGCAACCAGATGCAATGAATTTACATGGTTTTGATGATTACGCTATGTGGACAGGTGCCGAAGGAGGTAATGAGAAAGCCTCTCAAAAACGTTATTGGGATCCTTATATTCATACAAAAGAAGGGAGTAAAACCTACAAAGGACAGTTTGGAGAGGATGTTTTTACAGATTTTATCATCGATTTTATGACAAAAAACAAAGAGAATCCGATGATGATATATTACCCAATGTGCTTACCACACGGTCCTTTGGTACACACTCCTGCAGAACCTAATGTAACGGACAAAATAGACAAACACAAGGCCATGGTTCGTTATACCGATATTATCTTGAAAAAAATATTAGACTCTTTAGATGATTTAGGTATAAGAGAAAATACGGTGATAGTTTGGACAACGGATAACGGAACAGCAAAAAATATTGTTGGAAAGAGAAATGGAAGAGCAGTAAGAGGTGGAAAAACTTTAACCACCGAAAATGGAGTAAATTCTCCTTTTATTGTAAACTGGAAAGGAACGATTAAAGAAGGTACAGTAACTGATGCACTTGTAGACTTTTCAGACATATTTGCTACCTTTTCAGATTTAGGAAACGGAAAATTACCAAAAGATTATATAGGGGATGGTGCATCTTTTGCACCCTTATTAAGAGGAGAGACTGCGGATTCACCGAGAGATTGGATTATGGCAATGGGATCAAAACCAGCTAAAATAGAAAATGGAAAAGTTACCAATGTACACAAATTTAGAGATAGAGTAATCAGAAATAAAAAATACAAAGCTTTTGTAGGTCAGGATAAAAGAATACACAAGATTGTGGATGTAGTGAATGATTTAGAAGAAAATACAAATTTAATTGGAAATAGAAATCGGGAGATCACACAAGCTCTTGGTAAATTTCAAAAAATTGTAAACGGTTTACCAGATACAGATGCCAACCCAATATATAAGAAATTAGAAGGCTCTTTATATGATGTACCTTTAGAAGTTTTGAAAAAACAGCACCGGTCAAATGCGAAAAAGAGTAATCATTCACCTAAACCAAAAAATATAAAGAAAAAGCTTTAGATTTCGATTATAGTCTACTATTTTTTTGTTAGTTAATTGCTTAAATATTTTCTCAATCCCTAAAAAAATAAAAGCATATTTTTGTGAAATATTGTAAAGTACACCATTGAAAAAAATAATAGTTTCAGTAACTAATGATTTATCTACAGATCAACGTGTAGATAAAGTTTGTTCTACACTTCAAAAAGAAGGTTACGAAATTGTTCTAATTGGTAGAAAACTTAAAAACAGTATCCCATTAAAAAGAAGTTATAACACAAAAAGAATTAAATTAATATTTAATAAAGGTTTTTTATTTTATGCTGAATTTAATTTCCGTTTATTTTTTGTGTTACTTTTTTCTAAAAAAGACCTGCTTCTGAGTAATGATCTAGATACTTTACTTCCAAATTACCTAGTTAGTATTCTTCAGAAAAAAAAGATAATTTATGATAGTCATGAGTTGTTCCCAGAAATTCCAGAATTAGTTCACAAACCTTTTGTAAAAAAGTGTTGGACTAAATTGGAAGCCTGGATACTTCCAAAACTTAAAAATACGTATACCGTTTGTAATAGTATCGCTGACTTTTATGATGAAAAATATAATACTCGATTTGAAACAATTCTTAATTTACCGAATAAAAAAGAATTAAAATTAGGTGAATTTCCATTTAAAACAAAAGGAAAAAAAATCATCATATATCAGGGTGCAGTTAATATTGGTAGAGGTTTGGAATTAATGATTGATACCATGGAATTTCTTGAAAACTGTATTTTCGTAGTTATAGGTTATGGTGATATTTATAAAGAATTAGTTAAAAAAGTAGAAATTAAAAACTTAAGTCACAGAATTCATTTCTTAGGGAAAATTCCTCCAAGTGAATTACATAAAATAACTCCATTAGCTAATTTAGGATTGAGTATTGAAGAAGATTTAGGTCTAAATTACCGATTTGCACTACCAAACAAAATATTTGATTACATTCAAGCTGAAGTGCCCATTCTAGTTTCTAACTTACCTGAAATGAAAATGATTTCAATAAATTATAACGTCGGTGAAATTGTTAGAAACAGAAAACCAATAGAACTCGCAAAGCAAATTGAAGGTTTGGTAGAAAAAGATTTTTCGGATGGAATAAAAAAGGCAAAAAAAGAGTTAATTTGGGAGAATCAAGAAGAAAAATTAATATCTATTTTTAATAAGAGCATCAACGTTTAATGACAAAAAAAATACAAATAGTTTCTTTCGATATTCCTTATCCACCCAAATATGGAGGAGTTATAGATATTTATTACAAAATAGAAGCGTTAAAAAAACAAGGCATAAAAATCTACTTGCATACCTTTCTGTATGACAATAATATCCAACAACAAAAACTAGAGTCACTCTGTGACAAGGTATTCTATTACAATAGGAGTAAAAATTTTAAATTTTTTTTCTCATTAATTCCATTCATAATATTAAGTAGGAAAAACAGAAAACTATATGAAAACATAAATTCTATAGATGCGCCTATTTTATTTGAAGGTCTTCATACTTGTTACTTTTTAAAGAAAGATAACTTTAAAGTAAAAACATTTGTAAGAACTCATAATATTGAACACAAATATTATTATGGATTAGCAAAAAGCGAAAAAAATATTATTAGAAAATGCTTTTTCTTTTTAGAGTCTAAAAAACTCAAAATATTTGAAAGAAACCTTTCTAAAGTTAATGGCATTTTTACAATATCTCCTTTTGAACAAAATTATTTCTCAAAACATTATAAGAAATCTCATTACATACCGGCTTTTCATGAATCCTTAAAGATTCAAAACAATAGAAAACAAGGTGATTTTATACTTTATCACGGTGATTTAAGAATTTCAGATAATATCAAAGCAGCTCTTTTTTTAATTAATGTTTACAAAAACACTCCATATAAATTAGTAATTTCTAGCAATGCTAAAGTGAAGAGAATTTCAGATGAAATTAAAAAGTATGATAATATTTTTTTACAAGAAATTCCTACCAAAGATGATTTAGATATTTTGTTTGATAAAGCACATATAAATACATTAATAAGTTTTCAAAAAACAGGTATTAAACTTAAACTACTAAACACACTTTACAAAGGAAAACACATAATTGCCAATTCCGAGATGATTGAAGATACTGGATTGGAAGACTTGTGTAATTTAGCGAACTCTAAAAATGAAATTTTAAAAAAAACAGCAGAACTTTTTAACGAAAAATTTTCTAATGTAGAAGTACAAAAACGATCTAAAAAATTAGAATCCTTTAACCCAATAAAATCAGCAGAAAAGATAATAGATGTTATTTTTACGTAGCAACTTTTTGAGCAACTTCAAACAACTCTCCGCCTTCACATTTTATCGTTTTTTGTTTAAATTTAACAATTAACTGATAATCATGAGTAGCCATTAAAATGGTTTTTCCGCTTTTATGAATATCATTTAAAAGCTCCATCACCTCTAAAGATGTCTTAGGATCTAAATTACCTGTTGGCTCATCTGCTAAAATTAATTCGGGATCATTCAACAAAGCTCTGGCAATAGCAACTCTTTGTTGCTCTCCTCCGGATAGTTCAAAAGTTTTCTTGTAATATTGGACTTTCATTCCAACTTTATCTAAAACCTCGTTAATTTTTTCTTTTATTTTAATTTTATCTTTCCAACCTGTCGCTTTTAAAACAAATTCTAAGTTTTCAAAAACAGTTCTATCACTTAATAATTTAAAATCTTGAAAGACAATTCCTATTTTTCTTCTTAAAAACGGAATCTCCTTTTCCTTTAACTTTTTTAAGTCGAAACCAACAATATTGCCAATACCTCTTTGTAGCTTTAAGTCTCCGTATAGCGTTTTCATTAAACTACTTTTTCCACTTCCTGTCTTACCAATTAAATAGTAAAAAGCACCTTTTTGTATCGATAAATTGACTTTGGATAATACCAAATTATCCCTCTGATAAATATCAGCGTTTTCTAAATGTAAAACTGGTTTTTCCATAAACTAAAATCTTTTTACAAACTTAAAAGTTTCTGTCGATTTTATACTACGAAATATAAACAATTCTTATTTTTGATTTAGGACATTAATATTTATTTTTCTGCCCTTCAAACAAAAATAAAATTTGTTCGTTATTCATTTAAAGTATTAAAGGTAATTACATGAGGTTGGTTTGTTTTAAAAGGAGTTTATTTACTTATTTACTATTTATATTTTCTATTGTTGGTTATAGTCAGCAAACAATAGTAGATTATAGTGACCTAACACCATACAACAATGCCATAGAACTATTTAACAATAAATCATACAAAGCAGCACAAAAGTCTTTTGCCTCTATTAAAGAAATAGCTTTAACAAACTCTAAACTAAAATCAGACGCAGCCTACTATGATGCCCTGTGTGCAGTAATACTGCACCAACCTGAAGCAGACAAAAAGATTTTAGCTTTTATTGAAGAAAACCCCAACAGTAATAAAAAAAACAAGGCCATTATTAATGTTGCAAAGTATTACTTTGCAAATAACAAAGCTGCTTATGCCCTGAAATGGTTTAAAAAAGTGAATGTTGATATTCTTTCCAAGGAAGATAGAAAAGAAATCAATTTTAAGATGGGATATGCTTATTTAATAACTGAAAATTTATTATTGGCTAAAAAACAATTCCTTCCATTAATAAATGACTCGAGATATGGGAATGATTCACGCTACTATTATGGGTACATTGCTTATAAGCTAGAAGATTATGGGATTGCAGAATCTACCTTAAAGGAAATTGAAGACGATGATACCTATCGTTTAGAAATTTCTTACTACCTATTAGATATTAGTTTTCAAAGTGGAAAATTTGAGCGTTGTATAACTGTGGGAGAAGAACTTATTAAAACAGCAAAAAGAAAAGAAAGATCTGAAATTTCTAAAATAATTGGTGAGAGTTTTTTTAATTTAAAAAGATATAGTGAGGCAATTCCGTACTTAAAAGAATACAATGGTAAAAAAGGAAAATGGAATAACCTCGATTTTTATCAATTAGGTTTTGCCTATTATAAACAAAACGATATTGAAAATGCAATCAATAATTTTAATAAAATTATTGATGAAAAAAATAATGTTGCACAAAACGCATATTATAATTTAGGTGAATGTTATCTTAAATTAGATAAAAAAACAGAAGC
>JAQXAP010000022.1 GCA_029252865.1 Polaribacter sp. | reverse complement strand
GGCACTACTGCTATTACAGCTTTTGGCATAAAACGAATTATACGCTGAACTTCTAATATATTTAGTCTATGATACCCATCATCTCCAACATAACCTTGATGACCGCGTGCCTTTTGATCTCCACCAGAACAAAACGAATACACTCCGTCTTTTGTACTCGGACCTTCTGCAGAAAGTAGCACAACCCCAATAGATGTATCTTCTCCCGCATCATAAAAAGCATCATATAATTCTTTGGTAGTTTTAGGTCTAAAAGCATTTCTAACGTTAGGTCTATTAAAAGCTATTCTGGCAACTCCATTGTATTTCGAATACGTAATATCTTCGTATTCTTTAACAGTTTTCCACTTAGGTTGTATCATAATTTTGTATTTTGTACGTTCTTGTAGAAGAATAAAAAAATTGTTTACAAAAATAAAATTCAAATTTATGATAAAGAAATCGTTCCCCCTAATATGTATACTTTTTTTCTTTAATGGGTTTTCACAAAATTTAATTGAAAAAAATTTAGATTCTGACATGTTAGGAACTAAAAGAAAAATTAAAATTTATTTACCAAAAGGTTATGAGGAAGAAGATGGCAAAAACTATCCGCTTGCTATTGTTTTTGATGCAGAGTATTTATTTGACACTTACGTTGGTAACTCTATTTTATTTGCTGCGAAAGACAAGGCTCCTAAGCAAATAGTTGTTGGAATTTCTATGGAAAAAACCCGAAAAAAAGATACTTATTTTAATACAAGTAATGGTAAATTGACCGCTAGTAACATTGCTTTTTATCAATTTGTAAGAGATGAGGTGCTTTTTTACATGGAGAGTACTTACAGAACCTCTCCTTTTATCTCTTTGATAGGAGAAGGAACCTCTGCTAATTTAATTAGCCATTATTTAAAGGAATCTGCACCTTTTATAAATTCATACATTTGTATTAACCCAACTTTTTCAGATTTTATAGGTCAGCAACTGCAGTCTTACAAATTAAAAAAATTTCTTAAAGAAGACAATACTTTTTACTTATACACAAATAATAGCACCTCATTTTCAGTAAAAAAACAAACAAAAATTGGAGAGTTCCAAGCAGGTTTATCTTCACTTAAACTAAAAAATTTTAATATTATAAATGACATAATTACAACTTCGAGTAGTATTTCTGCAATTAGCGAGGCGATACCGAGAGCTATTAATGAAATCTTTGAAATTTACTCTGCAATTTCAAAAGAAGAGTTTGATAAAAACATTAAAGACCTACCTCCTTTTGAAGCTATTACATATCTAGAGAAAAAATATTTAGAAATTGAATTCCTTTTTGGAAGTAATTTAGGCATAAGAGAGCGTGATATTTATGCTATAGAAAATATTATAATTGAAAAAGAAAATGGAGATCAATTAAATGCATTTGGTAATATGATTTTAAAATTATTTCCTAGTTCTCCTCTCGGTGACTATTATATTGGGAGATATTATGAAAGTGGAAATCAGCCTGAAAAAGCCTTAGAGCACTACAAAATTGGTTATGGAAAAATGGATCCTTCCGACCCAAATTCTGATGCTTTTTATGAAAATATTTTAAGACTAGGAAAAGAATAAAAAAGTAGAAAACACTCTTTGGAAGAATATGCCCTATTAGTAAAAAACTAAATTTTAATAAATATTTTATGCTTGTACATTTCTTTTGTAATCACATAAATGAAAAAAGTGTAAAATAAGGCCCAAATAAGTGAAATAAACTTAGGATCTAATCCGGTAGAAATACCGAAATACATCCAACACTCCTGGATACCTTTTCCCTCTATAACTGGCAAATAAAAGAGGTTTCCAAGTATAGCATGGAGAACATATGCAAAGATGGCATTAGACCCAAATACAATTCCGAATTTACTGTAAGATTGATTTTTTCTGTAATCGATAATCCACATAAAGGAAGCTAAAAAAAGCATTGCTAACCCTGAGGAAAAAAGAACGTAAGAACTAGTCCAAATATTTTTATTAATCGGAAAACTAAAGTCCCAAAGCATTCCCAAAAATAGAGCTAGAGATCCATAGAGATAAATCAAGATTATTTTGTCTTTTAAGCTTTTATTTTTATTTAGAATAATATGCCCACAAAACATCCCCGATATTCCAGTTGAGATTGAAGGTATAGTGCTAAAAAACCCTTCTGGATCCCATGTTTTTTGATAAAATTTACCAGGTGTTATAAACTGGTCGATCCAAGCAGCAAAATTGTTTCCAGGCTCCAAAACACCTGCCAACGTATTTCCAAAAGGAACTTTAGTCATAAAAATCCAATAAACAATTAATAAAACAGCACCTATCCATAAATGATAAAAAGGTTTGGTGTTTAAATAAATCACTGCGCACAAAAAGTAGACCAGCGCAATTCTTTGAAGAACCCCTGCAATTCTAATATTACTAAAATCAAAGTTTGGAAACAAGGCAAGAAAAATTCCAACACTAAAAAGAATAATTGTTCTTTTAGAAATTTTTAAATATGTTGAGAAATCTAATTTTTCAATTTTCGAAAGCGATAAGACTATTGAAATCCCCACGATAAACAAAAAGAAAGGAAAGACCAAATCAGTAGGTGTTACGCCATGCCATTCAGCATGTCTTAAAGGCTTAAACACATGTTTCCAACTTCCTGGATCATTCACAACTATCATCGCAGCAATAGTAAAACCCCGAAAAAAGTCTAAAGAAATTAATCTAGAATTCATCTATTAAAGTTACAATAAATTTACTTCACCAAAACAATTCTATCCTCTTTAATAACAATTAACTTTTGCTTGTATAAATTACCAACTGCTTTTTTAAATGCTTTTTTACTCATTTTCATATGAAAACGAATGGAATCTGGGGAACTTTTATCTGTAATTAAAAGAAACCCTTCTCTACTGTTTTTTAACTTAGCCAATACTTTTTCTACATCAGAACCAATAACATTTCTAAATCCCTGTGGACGAAGAGAAACGTCTATTTTTCCGTCTTCACGAATATTTTTTATATATCCAGTAATCTCCATATTCTCCTCTAACTCTTGAAAAACTTCGCTTCTAAAAAGCAAACCATCATATTCTTCATTTATTAAAACAGTATATCCCAAACTTGTTTCCGTTTCAATTACTAGGTTTACTTTATCCCCTTCCTTCAAGTACATTTCTTGTTCTTGAGAATTCTCGTCTCCATCTTGTATATCCATTACTGTATATTTTTAAAATATTCTTTTAAAATTAAATTATTTTCTTTACTCGGGGTAAAGATTTCTAATATTTTTGGCTTTTCTGATAATTCATAAAAATTCTCTAATTGAGCTGCTACTGTTTCAGTTGAGTTGGCTTGTAAATAATCTAGGCCATACATTTTACAGAGGTGCTCCGCTGTTAAACAATGAGGGGTTTCAAAATAGTTTGTTGCGTTTATAGATTTTGGCCCAGGAATAATTTTAAAAATCCCACCGCCAGAATTATTAATTATAATAATCCTGAAGTTTGCAGGAATATTGGTATTCCATAATGCATTAGAATCATAAAAAAAACTTAAATCTCCCGAAATAAAAACAGTCTGATTTTTAGCTGCAAATGCAGCTCCAACTGCTGTAGAAGTGCTTCCATCAATTCCGCTTGTCCCTCTGTTACAAAAAACAGTATTTGTTTTATCAATTGTAAACAATTGAGCGTATCTAATTATAGAACTATTACTAATTTGCAATTGACTTTTATGAGGAATACTCTCTAATATTTGTTCAAAAACTTTAAAATCAGAATGCATT
>JAQXAP010000021.1 GCA_029252865.1 Polaribacter sp. | reverse complement strand
ACTTAAATACCCCGTAACCCCGTGTATGTTTACTTCGGGTAATCCTCCAGTATTAGTAGAAATCACAGCTGTTTTGGCTGCCATAGCCTCTAATGCGGCTAAACCAAAACTTTCTGTTTGAGATGGTAATAAAAAAATATCGGAATAACAAAGTACTTTTGTTACCTCAGAACTATTCCCTAAAAACAAAACATTATCAGAAATTTTTAATTTATTAACTAGTTTTTCCGCTTTTGTGCGATCTGGACCTTCACCAATCAACAGCATTTTAGACGGAATTTCTTTTTGGACTTTATAAAAAATCTGAATTACATCTTCTACTCTTTTAACAGGTCTAAAATTACTAATATGTGTTAAAATACGTTCATTGGGTTTTGCAATTGCTATTCTATTACACTTTTGGTCATGCGTATTATCGTACTTTTCCACATCAATAAAATTATATATGACCTTAATATCTTTTGTTATTTTGAAGAGTCTATTAGTTGTTTTTTTCAAATCATTTGATACTGCTGTTACCACATCAGAATTATTAATGCTAAATTCTACAGCTGTTTTATAAGTTGGATGACTACCTACCAAAGTAATGTCTGTGCCATGCAAAGTAGTAACTACTTTTACGGAAATACCCTTTTCTTTTAGCATTTGCTTTGCCATATAAGCTGCATATGCATGAGGAATTGCATAATGTACATGTAAAACTTCTAATTGATGTTTCTCTACAATTTCAACTATTTTACTTGATAAAGCCAACTCATAAGGCTGATATTCAAAAAGTGGATACTCTTCTACAACTACTTGATGAAAATGTAAGTGATGTGATAAAAAATCTAGACGGACAGGTTGATTGTAAGTAATAAAGTGTATTTCATGACCTTTATCTGCCAATGCCATTCCTAATTCTGTAGCTACTACTCCACTTCCTCCAAATGTTGGATAACAAACAATTCCTATTTTCATAAAATATTGAACAGATTAAATGATTTAAAGTAATTCTATAATTTTTATTTTAGTTCTGTATAGTAAAGATAAAGGTATTATTGCATTCGAATTCTAAATAAAAGTATAAAAAAAGAGTTTTTCATAAACATGAAAAACTCTTTAATATTTTAATTTTTTAAAAATCTAATACAATTTTCTAATAATCACCTAAAGTTTCTGGGTTTTGAGATAAAGCAATTTCTAGCTGCTCATCATTAGGAGCTTTACCATGCCATGCATGTGTATGCATCATAAAATCAACTCCATTACCCATTTCTGTATATAATAAAATACAAACTGGCTTTCCTTTTCCTGTTAGCGATTTTGCCTCCGCTAAACCGGCTAAAATTGCATCAACATCATTTCCTTTTTTCACCTCTAAAACATTCCAATCAAAAGCTTCAAATTTTGCTTTAATGTTTCCCATTGCTAAAACTTCATCAGTGGTGCCGTCTATTTGCTTTTCATTTAAATCGATTGTACAAATAATATTATCAACTTTTTTTGCTGATGCATACATAATTGCCTCCCAGTTTTGTCCTTCTTGTAATTCACCATCACCATGTAAAGAATATATTATTTTATCGTCTTCATTTAATTTTTTAGCCTGTGCAGCTCCAATAGCAACTGACATTCCTTGACCTAAAGATCCAGAAGCCATTCTTACACCAGGTAAACCTTCATGTGTAGTTGGATGTCCTTGTAAACGAGAGTTTAATAATCTAAATGTGTTTAACTCTTCTACCGGAAAAAACCCGCTGTGAGCCAATACACTGTAAAATACGGGAGAAATATGTCCGTTAGAAAGAAAGAATAAATCTTCATTGTTACCATCCATATTAAATTTAGTAGAATACTCCATTACTTCTTGATACAAGCATGAAATAAATTCTGCACACCCTAAAGAACCTCCTGGGTGACCTGAATTTACTTTATGTACCATACGTAATATATCTCTACGAACCTGTTGTGTAAAATCTTGTAATTGTTGTGTTGTTGGCATTTTGTTATTTTGATTTAATGACAAAAGTAATTTTTTTAGTTCCAACTAACAAGATTATTTCTGATCAAAAAACGGGGTTATTAACAATTGTATAAGATGTATTATTAAAAGATTCACTTTTTTCGTAGATCTTAGTAAGTATTTTTTAATTTCATCAACGTTCTATACAGATTAAAAACACATATTTAAGCGAACAAAGCTAGGTTTTTTGCTTTTTCTTTTTAGCCGCAGGAAACAAAACATTATTCAAAATTAAACGATAGCCTGGCGATGTTGGATGCAAATCTAATTCGGTTTTAGGATCTCCGACTCGATGCTGATAATCTTCAGGATCATGACCGCCGTAAAAGGTAAACATTCCTTTTCCTTTTGTTCCATGTATATAACGTGCTTCTCTATTTGTTTTGTTTTCACCTAAAACCAATACATTTGTTTTTACATTATTTCTATTAAAAGAAGTTGTCTGTCCCATAAATCCTTTAACTAGAGTTGTATGGTTTTGAGTTAACATCGTGGGTACAGGATCCCATTTTGCCGAAAACTCTACTAAAGAAAAGTAATCTAATGTTTTTTTAATTTTCCGTTTACGAGTCATATCAATCGTAGAAAATTCATATGTAGTTGGGTTTCTAACTAACTGAAAATCTTTAAATGCAAATGTTTTATTGTAATTAATTTTAGATTGATAATTAGGTTCAGATGCATCTCCATCGAACATAGCTTCAGCAATATCAACACCTTCTGCAGACAAAGCAATATCAAAACTATCTGTTGCAGAACACATGGCAAACATAAATCCTCCACCAATTACAAAATCTCTTATTTTTTTGGCAACCGCTAGTTTTTCTTGTGATACTTTAGAGTAATCTAATTCAGCTGCCAATTTTTCTGCTCTTTGTTTCACTTTAATATACCAAGGTGCAGTTCGAAAAGAACCATAAAAACGTCCATATTGTCCTGTAAAATCTTCGTGATGCAAATGTAACCACTCGTATATAAGCAGCTTATCTGCTAGAACATCTTTGTCATAGATAACATCAAAAGGTATTTCTGCATAAGTTAAAACCATAGTTACAGCATCATCCCAAGGCATTTTATCTTTTGGAGAGTACACGGCTATTTTTGGAGCTTTTTCTAAAGTTACAGCATCTTGATTAGAGGATGGAGAAGAAATTTCTTGTAATATAATCTGCGCTTTTGCATCAGAAATTACTTGATAAGAAACGCCACGTATTTTGCACTCGTTTTCTACAATTTTGTTGTTTTCTATTAAAAAAGCACCTCCATCATAATTTAATAACCATTTCGATTTTAAGCCTGTTTCTAGTGAAAAAAAGACAATTCCGTAAGCTTTTAAATGATTTCTTTGATTATCATGATTCATTGGTACATATATAAAAGATGCACAAACTGATTTAGATAGTAGAAGAAACGTAAGTATTGCTGAAATTTTTTTCATTTTAAAAACTAAAATACTCAATTACCCTGAAGCAATTGTGCATTTTTACATTTTAATAATTTTTAAAAAGGAACATCATCGCCAAAAGCATCTTTTGGTTCAATTCTCTGATCCGGAAAAACGTCTTCTGGAAAATCTGCATTCATTGAGGATTGGAATTCTGAACTAAAACCTTCCTCCAAATCTGAAAATTTTGCTAAATGTCCTGTAAATTTCAAACGAATATTGTCTAAACCTCCATTTCTGTGCTTTGCAACAATAAATTCTCCTTGTCCTTCACATGGTGAGTGTTCATCATCATCCCATTCTGTCATTCCATAATATTCTGGCCTGAAAATAAAGGACACAATATCTGCATCTTGCTCAATTGCACCAGATTCACGTAAATCAGAAAGTAAAGGTCTTTTTGATCCTCCACGCGTTTCTACAGCACGAGATAATTGAGAAAGTGCGATTACAGGAACTTCTAATTCTTTTGCTAATGCTTTTAAATTTCTAGAAATCATAGAAATTTCTTGTTCACGATTTCCCCCTGCTTTTCCCCCTGCTGTCATTAATTGTAAATAATCAATTACAAGAATTTTAACATTATGCTGGGATACCAACCTTCGAGCTTTTGCTCGTAAATCAAAAACAGAAAGTGATGGTGTATCATCAATAAAAATAGGTGCGTCAGATAATTTTTTAACTTTTACATTTAGTTGTTCCCATTCGTGTGCTTCTAGATTTCCTTTTCTTAATTTTTCTGATGTTAGGCCTGTTTCTGAAGAAATCATACGTGTGATTAATTGTACAGAAGACATCTCTAGAGAGAATACCGCAACTCCATGACCAAAATCGATAGCCATGTTTTTTGCCATGGAAATAACAAACGCCGTTTTCCCCATACCAGGACGCGCAGCTATAATTACTAAATCTGAAGATTGCCATCCAGAAGTTAATGCATCTAATTTCGTAAAACCTGTTTCTAAACCAGACATTCCCTCGGAATTACCAATCTCCTGAATCTTTTTTAATGCTTGCTTTACAAGTGAACCTGCAGCTTCTGAACTTTTCTTTAAATTCCCTTGGGTAACCTCAAAAAGTTTTGCTTCGGCATCATCTAATAATTCAAAAACATCCGAACTTTCATCATAAGCATTTTCTATAATTTCTGAGGAAATTGAGATTAGTTTACGTTGAATATATTTCTGTAAAATTATTCTGGCATGGAACTCAATATGGGCCGAAGAGGCTACTTTTTGAGTTAATCGAATTAAAGAAAAATCGCCACCCACAAACTCTAACTTTCCATTCTTTTTTAACAAGTTTGATACTGTTAATAGGTCTATAGGTTCAGAGTTTTGGAACAATTCATAAATTGCTGCATAAATTTCTTGGTGTTTCTGATCATAGAAAGCATCAGAACTTAAGACATCGATAACATCATCAATTCCTTTCTTATCAATCATCATGGCACCTAACACTGCCTCCTCCAATTCCACCGCTTGAGGTGGAATCTTTCCTTTTTCAAGATTAATTAGCCTTGATTTATCTATTTTTTTTCCTGAAACGGGCGTCGCTTTTTCCATGATAACAAATGTACTTTTTTTACCTGTGAAATTGTACTTTGAAGCACAATTTTCTTTGTTCACAAAAATGAATAAGTTTTGTTATTAATATGTTAATAACTCCTTAATTTCCAAAATGAAACATTATTTTTACCTTCATGAAATGGAATAAGGCTCATTTACTCTTAACAATTTTTCTACCAATACAAATGCTATTAATGAAATTGGTTGAGAAAAATCCGTCATTTATTGAGCATTATTATTCAAACGGTATTTACCCAATTATTTCGTCCTTTTTTAGAATCCTTTTAGGATGGATTCCCTTTTCTATTGGGGATTTATTATTATTTTTTGGTCTATTTATATTTATTCGTTTTTTGTTTCGATTGATAAAAACTAGATTCAAAAACTTTATTCCAAAAATTATTCATTTCACTGCAATATTTTCTATCATTTATTTTTGCTTTTATCTATTTTGGGGCTTAAATTATTATAGAGAACCTTTGTCTAAAAACTTAAACTATCAAAAACAAGAATATACAACATTACAGCTTAAAAAAGTTACTGCACATATTATTAAAAACTTGAATCACTATCAACTTGAAATCACAAAAAACGATACTTTAAAAGTCGAAAATCCATATTCAGACAAAGAAATGTATAATATTGCACTCTCGGGCTATGATCATTTATCTGAAGATTTTCCTCAGTTAAAATATCAATATCCATCAATAAAAAGCTCTTTAATGAGTTTGTTGCAAACTTATAATGGAACTGGTGGGTATTTAAATCCATTAACTGGTGAAGCGCATGTGAATAGTAAAATTCCTAAAACAAGTTACCCAACAACTACCTGCCATGAAATAGCACATCAAATTGGGTTTGCTGCAGAAAATGAAGCAAATTTTATTGGTTTTTTAGCTGCTAACTATAATGATAATATTTATTTTAAATATGCAAGTTATAGGATGGCTTTTGGATATTGCATTTCTGAGTTACGAGAACGTGATAAAAATTTATCGAAGGAACTTTGGAAAACGATAAATTCAGGAATTTCTAAAGATTTTAATGCTAGTTATCAGTTTTGGCAAGCATATAAAAACCCTTTTGAACCTATTGTAAAAAAAGGGTATAATGCTTATTTAAAGGCAAATAAACAAGACAAAGGCTTGCAGTCTTACAATTATGTTGTGGATTTATTTATAAGTTATTTCGAAACTTCATCTAAAATTTAAATGATTCGATGTATATTTTCTTTACAAATTGATTCGTCTATTTAACCGTAAAACATTGTCATAATTTACTTTTTATCGATACCCACAAATAGTTATATTTGCTATAAATGAAAGAAATCAACAGCATTCAAAATTCGTACATTAAAAACTTGTTAAAACTGCAAGAAAAGGCTCGTGAAAGAAAAAAACAAGGCTTATTTATTTTTGAAGGAAAACGAGAAATTACCCTAGCTATATCTGCTGGTTATAAGTTTGATACCATTTTATTTTTTTCGAATTTAATCTCAGAAGATGAAGTATTACATCTTTTTAACGCCAACGTAAATAGAATAGAAATTTCTAAAGAAGTTTATCATAAATTGGCTTACAGAGGTTCTACAGAGGGAATTATAGCCGTTACAAAAGCAAAAAATAATTCTTTAGAAAATATTCAATTTAACTCTAAAAAACCATTGCTTTTAATTGCTGAAGGTTTAGAAAAACCAGGAAATATTGGTGCATTATTAAGAACTGCAGATGCAGCGAATGTAGACGCAGTATTAATAGCAAACCCTAAAAGTGATTTATACAATTCAAACATTATTAGATCAAGTATTGGCTGTATTTTTACAAATCAAATTGCAACAGGAACTTCCGAAGAAATAATTGCTTTTCTGCAAAAAAATAATATTAGTATATACGCAGCAACCTTGCAAAATTCAAATGAATATTATAAAGAAAATTACATGGAGAGTTCAGCTATCGTTGTTGGCACAGAAGCAACAGGTTTAACGGATATTTGGCGAGAAGCTGCGAACCAAAACGTAAATATTCCTATGCAAGGACAAATAGATTCGATGAATGTTTCTGTTTCCGCTGCCATCATTTTATTTGAAGCAAAAAGGCAAAGGAAATTCAAAAAATAAAAAATGAAAATATTAGGAATCGACATTGGAGGATCAGGAATTAAAGCTGCAATCGTAAACACAGAGAACGGGGAATTACTTACGGAAAGACATAGAATTAAAACTCCAAAACCCGCAACACCAAATACTGTGTCAAAAGTTGTAAAAAAAATGATAAAATATTTTGATTGGAAAGGAGCTGTTGGTTGTTGTTTTCCTACGATTATTGTGGATGGACAATGTAAACATCATGGTAATTTAAGTAAAGAGTGGCTAGGTGTAAAAGTAAATGAAATCTTTGAAAAGGAATGTGAGGAAAATCCTTTTTATATTAGTAATGATGCTGATTTGGCAGGTATTGCAGAAATAAACTTAGGTGCCGGAAAAGAGGTAAAAGGAAAGGTTATTGTTATTACGTTGGGTACAGGAATTGGCTCTGGTCTTTTTTATGATGGTAAATTAATTCCGAATTTAGAATTGGGACATATTTACCACACAAACGGAGAGATAATAGAAAAATTCGCTGCAGATTCTACAAGAAAAAGAGAAAATTTATCGTTAGAAGAATGGGCAAAAAGATTGGATATATTTTTAAGACATGTTAAAATTTTACATACACCAACAATGTATATTTTAGGTGGAGGAATTAGTAAAAAATACAATGAATTTAAAAATCACTTAACAGTAGATGTTCCTATAGAAGTCGCTAAATTTAAGAACAATGCTGGTATTATTGGCGCTGCTATATTTGCCAGTAAGAAAGGTGAGAAATAGTTAGCTTTTATATAATTTGGTTATCACCCAATAAAAAACACAAAAACGATTTCTTAATAAATTAATGAACACCCCCGTAAACAAATGAATTCAACAATTTTATTCTATATTATTATTGCAATTTTAATCATAAGTTTTATTGCTGATAAAATTTTAGACACATTAAACGAGCAACATTTTGATGACGAAATACCTAACAAGTTAAAGGATGTTTATGATGCCAATGAATACAAAAAATCTCAATCTTATAAAAAGACAAATGCTAAGTTTTCTAACATAACCTCATTTGTAACGACCGGTATAACTTTAGTTTTCTTTTTATTAGACGGATTTAAATATTTAGATCGTTTTGCTAGAACGTTTACTGAAAATCCTATTTTAGTAGCTTTAATTTTCTTTGGGGTTATTATTTTAGGTTCAGAAATAGTCTCTACTCCTATCTCATACTATAGCACATTTGTAATTGAAGAAAAATTCGGTTTTAATAAATCAACAAAAAAAATATTTTGGTTAGACAAGATTAAAGGATTAGTAATAAGCCTTTTATTAGGTATTGGAATTTTATCATTAGTCCTATGGTTTTATCAGTTAACAGGTAAAAATTTCTGGATATATGCTTGGATATCATTAGCAGTATTTTCTTTGTTTATGAATATGTTTTATGCTAAATTGATAGTTCCTTTGTTTAATAAACAGAGTCCATTAGAGGATGGGAAATTAAAATCAGCTATCGAAAAATATGCAAATAATATAGGATTTACTATTAATAATATTTTTGTAATTGATGGCTCTAAGCGCTCTACAAAAGCAAATGCGTATTTTTCTGGCTTTGGTTCTCAAAAAAGAATCACTTTATACGATACTTTAATTAACGATTTAGAAGTTGAAGAAATTGTAGCTGTTTTAGCACATGAAGTTGGTCACTATAAGAGAAAACATACCATTTTTAACTTAATTTCATCGATATTAATTACTGGGTTGACCCTATATATTTTATCATTATTTGTCAACTCTAATGCTCTCTCAGAAGCTTTAGGAGTTTCTATACCAAGTTTTCATATTAGTTTAGTTGCCTTTGGAGTTTTGTATTCTCCAATTTCAGAAGTTACTGGATTATTTATGAATTATATTTCTAGGAAATTCGAGTATCAGGCAGATAATTTTGCAAAGGAAACTTTTGAAGCAAGAGCTTTAGTTAACTCACTAAAAAAATTATCTAAAAATAGTTTGACTAATTTAACGCCTCATCCTGCTTTTGTTTTTATGAATTATTCACATCCTACTTTATTACAAAGAATTAATAATTTAGAATCTTAATTTCTTGTTTCTTATAATTCTTATTCCTAAATTCACTTATAAGTTTATAACTTAATTTGCAACCTAAGTTTGGAATATACAGCAACAATAGAAGAAGAAAACAAAGAAATAGCAAAACGATATAAAAATTTGCTAAAAGGAACTTATGAAGTTTTATCTAAGACAGATAAAAACCTCATAAGAAAAGCTTTTGATATTGCTGTAGATGCACATTCCAAACAACGGAGAAGATCAGGAGAACCCTATATTTATCATCCAATTGCAGTCGCAAAAATTGTTGCTTATGAAATTGGTTTAGATGCGGTTTCCATTGCCGCGGCCCTCTTGCATGATGTTGTAGAAGACACAGAATATACCACAGAAGACATGGAACATCTTTTTGGTGAAACCATTGCAAGAATTGTAAACGGACTAACTAAAATATCTCGGTTAAATAAGGAGCAAGATGCTTCTATACAGGCAGAAAATTTCAGAAAGATGCTCTTAACACTAAATGATGATGTTAGAGTTATATTGATAAAAATTGCAGACAGACTCCATAATATGCAAACTATGGATTCAATGCCTGCTCATAAACAAGTTAAAATAGCTTCAGAAACATTATATATTTATGCACCTTTGGCCCACAGGTTAGGTTTATACAACCTTAAAACTGAGTTAGAAGACCTAGGTTTAAAATATACCGAACCAGAATCGTATGAAGGAATTTTAAATAAAATAAAAGAAAGCAAAGAAGATCAGCAAAGTTATTTAAACCGATTCGAAGAAACTCTAAAGGCAGGTTTAGATAAAGAAAACTTTGATTACGAAATAAAAGGACGTTTTAAATCCATTTATTCCATTCGAAAAAAAATGATTAATCAAAATGTAACTTTTGATGAAGTCTATGATAAATATGCAATAAGAATTATTTATAATCCTAATTCTAACGACGACAAGTTTGATGCTTGGAAAATATACACAATTGTTACCGATTATTTCAAACCAAACCCCACTCGTTTAAGAGATTGGATTTCTCAACCAAAGTCTACAGGTTATGAAGCCTTACATATCACAGTTGTTGGACCAGATTCTAAATGGGTAGAAGTGCAAATTCGTTCGAGTAGAATGAATGAAATTGCAGAAAAAGGATATGCAGCACATTTTAAATATAAAGAAGGAGAAGCCAAAGATAGTGGTCTAGAGGGTTGGCTAAATAAGTTGAAAGAAACGTTAGAAACCCAAAATTTAAATGCTGTAGATTTTGTAGAAAATTTCAAATTAAATTTATACTCAAAAGAAATTTATGTTTTTACACCAAAAGGAGATCTAAAATCACTTCCCAAAAATGCAACTGCTTTAGATTTTGCTTTTTCGATACATACAGATGTTGGCTTAAAATGTAGAGGTGCAAAAGTAAATGGAAAGTTAATGCCATTAAGTCATCAACTAAAAAGTGGAGACCAAATTGAGGTAATTACAACAACTAATAACAAACCAAATTCTCGTTGGTTGGACTTTGTTATTACGGCAAGAGCTAAAGCCAAAATTAGAGCGGCACTAAATGAAGAAGAAAAAGCGATTGCTGCAGAAGGGAAGGCTATTTTGATGAGGAAATTACGTCATTTAAAAATTAATTTCAATGAAAAATCTGTAAATCAATTAGTCAATTTTTTTAAACTTAAAACTAGTTTTGATTTATTTTTTAGAATTGGTAATGGAGCAATAGATAACACTCAATTAAAAGCTTTCGTATCTCAAAGAAATAGCAAAATTTTGAACTTTTTTAAAACAAAAATAAGGAGAAATACATCAGAAAAAGAGCATGAAGAGGTCTCTGAAGTAACTGAAAATTATGATGCCTTAGTTTTTACAAAAGAAGAGCAAAAGTTAGAATACAAACTTTCTAAATGTTGTAATCCCATAGCTGGAGATAAAGTTTTTGGCTTCTTAACAATTAATGAAGGCATAAAAGTTCATAAAATGAACTGCCCAAATTCTATCTCATTGCAATCTAACTATGCATATAGAATTATGCAGGCTAAATGGATAGACTCAACAAAACAAGATTTTAAAGTAATTCTTGAAATATCAGGAGTAGACAATAAAGGAATGGCAAATGAGGTAACTCGTATTATTTCCAACAATATGGATGTTTTTATCAACAGTATAAATATTAAAGGAAACGAGGGCATGTTTAATGGAAACCTCTCTTTAAGTGTTAAAAATAGTGCACAATTAGATAAATTAATCAAAAAGCTAATAAAAATAGAAGGAATTAAAAAAGTAGAGCGTGTTAATACTTTGTAAATATCCTTTGACTAAAAGTATTTTTTATTGAGAAATAACTGTAAATTTGTCTTTTAAAAAAATTATTCTCATATGAGCAATTCTCTGGAAAATCAAGAAATAGTAAAAAAAGTTTTCACTTCATATTTGGGAGAAAAAAAGCATAGAAAAACTCCAGAGCGGTATGCTATACTGCAAGAAATATATACAGCTGATGAACATTTTGATATAGAATCTTTATATATTAAAATGAAAAACAAAAACTACAGAGTGAGCAGAGCTACACTTTACAATACCATAGAATTACTTTTAGATTGTGGTTTGGTCAGAAAACATCAGTTTGATGGACAGTCTATGGCTAGATATGAGAAAAGTTATTTTGATAAAAATCACGACCATGTTATTTTTACTGATTCTGGAGAAGTAAAAGAGTTTTGTGATCCAAGAATACAAATCATAAAAAAAACAATAGAAGAAGTTTTCGATATCGAAATACAGAATCACTCACTTTATTTTTATGGTACAAAAAAGAACAAATCTTAAACAAAATACAACAACAAAACAACTAATTAACAAACTATAATGGCTGTAGATTTATTACTGGGATTACAATGGGGAGATGAAGGAAAAGGTAAGATTGTCGATGTACTTACTAAAAACTATGATATTATTGCACGTTTTCAAGGAGGACCAAACGCAGGACATACTTTAATTTTTGATGGGCATAAGCACGTATTGCATACAATTCCATCCGGAATTTTCCATAAAACAGCCTTAAATGTTGTTGGAAATGGAGTTGTAATAGATCCTGTTATTTTTCAAAAGGAATTAGAAAATCTTGATAAACACGATATAGACTACACATCTAAATTATTAATTTCTAGAAAAGCTCATTTAATCTTGCCAACACACAGGCTTTTAGATGCTGCATCAGAAACGTCTAAAGGAAAAGCTAAAATTGGTTCCACATTAAAAGGAATTGGTCCAACTTATATGGATAAGACTGGACGAAACGGAATGAGAGTTGGAGACTTAGAATTAGAAAACTGGAAAGAAAAGTATGATACCTTAACAGCAAAGCATATTAAAATGTTAAAATTCTTCGACGTTCAGATTGAATATGATTTACAAGAATTAGAGGCAGAGTTTTGCAGAGGGGTTGACAAATTAAGGACCTTAGCTTTTATTGATAGTGAGGAGTTTTTAAATCAAGCAATAAAAGATAAAAAAACAATCTTAGCAGAAGGAGCTCAAGGTTCTTTGTTAGATATTGACTTTGGCACCTACCCTTTTGTAACATCCTCAAATACCACAGCCGCTGGGGCGTGCACAGGTTTGGGTGTTGCTCCCAATAGAATTGGTGAAGTTTTTGGAATATTTAAAGCTTACACGACTCGTGTTGGTTCAGGACCTTTTCCTACTGAATTATTTGATAAAGATGGTGAAGATATGGCTAGAATTGGTCATGAATTTGGGGCAACAACAGGAAGAGCGAGACGCTGTGGTTGGTTAGATCTCGTGGCATTAAAATATGCTGTAGATGTAAATGGAGTTACAAAACTAATGATGATGAAAGGTGACGTTTTATCTGGATTTGATACTTTAAAAGTTTGTACTTCTTATAATTATAAAGGGAAAAAAATTAGTCACTTACCTTACAACATTGAACCAGAAAACGTTTCTGTTAATTATTCTGAGTTTAAAGGATGGCAAGATGATTTAACACAAATGAGTTCAGCTGATCAATTGCCTCAAAATTTACTAGACTATGTTGCTTTTATCGAAAAAGAAACCGGAGTTGAGGTGGCTATTGTGTCTGTTGGGCCTGATAGAAAACAAACAATTGTGAGATAATCATATATAATTCATAAAAAAAGCATCTTTCAAAATGAAAGATGCTTTTTTTTTAAGTACACAACCTATATAAATTTTTTAACTCAATACAATTTATTGATTTTATACTTTCATCAATATATATTTAAAAGGTTTTTGCAAATAACAAATATCCTCAGCAATCTTAATGGTCGCTATATTTAAGTAGTTATTTCTGAGTTAACGCATATCATCATGATAACGTATGTTTGATTGTAATTTTAAAACTACTTTTCCATCTCTAAAAAAATCTCTTTAGCAAATTCCTCACATTGATCGAGAGTATCTTTAACATGTTTTAAGGTTGTCTTAGGATTGATTAAACACATTCTAATAACTACTTGGTTTTGCAGTAAAGTAGTAACCAAAAGAGCTTCTTTAGACGCTACCACCCTCGAAGAAATTTCTTGATTTAATTTATCCAATTCTTCTTCACTTAAATTCTTATCGAGAGGATTAAATCTAAAATTAATTATTGCTAATGTTGCTGGAGAAACAATTTCCCAGTTTTTACTTTTTCTAAGAATATCCTCTGTTTCTTCTGCTAAATTTATATTATAAGTAATCGCCTTTTTAAAAGCATTTAATCCATAGGTTTTTATAGACATATAGAATTTTAAGGCTCTAAACCTTCTTGTTAATTGAATACCATAGTCATAAAAATTAATTTCAGATTTATTACCTTCTATATCCCTTAAATACTCCGGCTTTTCACTAAAAGTATTGCTCAACCAAGAAGCATCTTTTACCAATAAACAACCAATTTCATAAGGTTGAAAAAACCATTTATGAGGATCTACAGTTAAAGAATCAGCTCGCTCAATACCACGTAAAATTTTACTTCCTTTTTTGGATAAGATGGAAGCCCCTCCGTAAGCAGCATCTATATGAAACCAAAGGTTTTCTTTTTCACATATATCTGCTAATATATCTAGCGGGTCTACAGTTCCTGTATTTGTTGTTCCGGCAGAAGCTATTATGCAAAAAGGTTTCTTGCCTTTTAATCTATCTCTTGCTATTTCGTTTTTCAGTTTATTTATACTGAACTTAAACTCTAAATCTGTGGGTATTATTTTTACCTGTTCTTCTTTAAAACCTATAACTCTAATTGCTTTAATATTTGAAGAATGTGCTTGATCTGATAAATAAATAACTGCATCAGAGAAATCAGACCCACACTTTATTCTTCTTGCAGTAACTAAAGCGGTTAAATTTGCCATTGAACCACCACTTGTAAAAATACCTCCCCCTTTTGTTACGGGAAAATTAAACATTTTTAATAACCAATTTAAAGTAACAATTTCTAATTCTGCGGCTGCAGGAGAAACAATCCATCCGCCAGAAAAAATATTAAATCCTGTAGCCAAAGAATCTGCCATTGTGCTAACAAAATTACTTGGCCCGGGTACAAATGAAAAAGATTTAGGATGTGATGATATATTACTGTTCGGTAATACATTTTTTGTAACAAAATCTAAAACTTCATCTGCAGGGGTAGCATTATCTGGTGCTTCACTCAAAAATATTGAATCCATTTCCTCTCTGGAAGCCTTCATAACAGGCTTTTTGCTTTCCTCATCTGTATAATGGTCTACAATGGCATCAACAATTTTATATCCATAAGATTGCATTTCTTTTTTCGATAAATAAAAGGGTGATTTCATTAAGTTCTAATTTTTGCACAAAACTACAAGAAGTTAAAATAATATCGATAATAAAAAGTATGTTTTATGATTACAGCTAATAAAAAAACACTTTGAAGGAAATGAAGTTATTTCTAAATATGTTTATAATGCATTAAAAATTATTGACTTTTTATGGATTGAAATGATAATAAATTATTTTAGATTTATGGTTATTTAAATCGTAATAATCATTATCAATAATATTGAAAAATAGAAAAACTCATAATTAATTATAAACCATTTATAATAGATTATCTAATTGATTAGAGTATTACAAAAAACAATATATAATTTCCAAAGGATACAAAAGTTAGAAAAATCATTTTACAAAATTTAGTAACATGTATAAAAGTTAAATTTCACTTTTCTTTAATACGTTGCTATATTCTTTTCATTATTTTTGCTACAAATACATCATTTTGAAAAATATATTATTTTTGTTTTTTCTATTAATCTATACCTTTGTTTATTCACAAACAAAAAAAATAAATTATGAAGCTGAAATTCAAGAAGCCAATGAAAAGAAATATCCTGGGGCTAGTATACTAATTGGTAATGTAAAGATGATTCACGATGGAATCATTTTAACAAGTCAACAAGCATTATTTTACAAAGAAAAAAACTTCTTTAAAGCTATTGGAAATGTTCATATTCAGCAGGGAGATACAATTACACAGACAAGTAATTATACCGATTATGATGCAAATTCGAAACAGGCGTTATCTTGGGGAAATGTGGTTTTAAAAGACCCAACTATGACTTTAACTGCGGATACACTTCATTTTGATCGATTAAATCAAAAATTGTATTACAAAAGCTATGGAACGATAAAAGACTCAACAAATACTCTAAAAAGTAAAAATGGGAACTTCTATTTAGAAACTAAAAAATTTACAGCAACCACGAAAGTTACAGTTATAAATCCCGAACACCATTTAGCATCGAATCATTTAGATTATTACACAAATTCAGGACTTACTTATTTATACGGACCTACTACAATTACAAATACTGAAAACCAGAATAAATTATATTGTGAAAGAGGGTTTTATAATACAAAAACAGATATCTCTCACTTTGTAAAAAAAGCAAAACTCTATTTAAAGGAGAGAACCGTTGAGGGAGATAGCTTATATTATGATAAGAAGAAAGGTTTTGCTTCTGCAACCAATAATATTCAAGTTATTGATACTATTCAGAATTTTATCACGAAAGGAAACTACGCAGAAATTTTTGAATTAAAAGATTCACTTTTTATGGTTAAAAAAGCAGTTGCTATTTCAATTGTAGAAAAAGACTCTATGTTTATTCACGGTGATACTATATTGATAACAGGTAAACCCAAGAAGAGAATTGTTAGAACGTTTAATAATGTTAAAATTTTTAAGTCCGACTTACAAGGAAAATGTGATTCTATTCACACAAATCAAACAAATGGTTTGACTAGAATGTTTAAAAAACCAGTTATTTGGTCAGAAAAAAATCAAATAACTGGGGATACAATTCATTTGATATCTGATATGGAAACAGAAAAATTAGATTCTTTAAAAGTGTTAAATAATTCATTTATAATTACAAAAGATACTGTTTCAAATAAGGATTTTAATCAAATACGAGGTAGAAACATGTTTGGGAAATTTAAAAATAATAAACTTCAATTTCTTACAGTAAAAGGAAATGCAGAATCCGTTTACTTCAATAGAAATGAAGAAACGCAGGTTTTAGAAACAATTACGAAAGAAATTTCGAGTAATATAGAATTTACTCTGGACAATGGGCAAATAGAAACAATTAAGTATTTAAAAAAATCTGACGGTAATACTTATCCGCCCTCGCAATTACCTGATGATGTAAGACAATTGAATGGTTTTATTTGGAGAGAAGATGAGCAACCTAAACAAAAGGAAGATATTTTTATTAAAAATGATAAAACTTAAAATAGTTCTAAAATTTATAAAGTAGGCTACTATCTATAAAAAACAATTATCTTGAAAAAAGATTTCTTTAAATATCAAGCACAAACCACTTCTCATCCACTCGCTATTGAAAATTCAAAAGCAAAAGGAAGTTTCATCTATGATACTTCTGGTAAAAAATATTTAGACTTTGTGGCTGGTGTTTCTGCAAATAGTGTAGGCCATAATAATCCAGAAGTTACGGCAGCTATTA
>JAQXAP010000175.1 GCA_029252865.1 Polaribacter sp. | reverse complement strand
GGAAAACTATCGAAAAACATTACTTTACGAGCTAATATTTTTGATACCAACATCCCTATTCAAGAAAATGGATATTCACAAAACATTACAGATTTTGATAGAATTTTCATAGAAATGTTTACTGATAATTGGCGTGTAAAAGCGGGTGATATTTCATTACAAAATTCAGATAGTTACTTTATGCCTATTGCCAAACAAATTGCCGGTTTACGAGTAGAAGCTGACGTTAATAAAAACGTAAAACTTGCTGCCTCTGGTGCAGTTGTTAGAGGTAAATTTAATAGATACAGAATTACAGGAAGAGAAGGAAACCAGGGTCCTTATAAAATTTATGGTCTTAACAATGAGCCTGCGATTTTAATTATTGCTGGTAGCGAAACTGTTTATATAAATGGCATCGAAATAAAACGCGGAGAAAACAACGATTATACAATTGATTATAATTTAGCTGAAATTACTTTTAACACCACATACCCGATAACAAATGATATGAGAATTACTTTAGAATTTCAGTATGCAGACAGAAATTACACACGATTTGTTACCTATGAAGAGGCTACTTACAAAAGTGATAAACTAAATATAAGTGCATATTTTTACAATGAAAATGATGCCAAAAACCAACCTTTACAGCAAAGTTTGACTGCGGATCAAAAACAAATCTTAACAAATGCAGGAAACAACACTGATTTAATGGTTGCAGAAAGTGCTTTTTTAGATGCTTTTGATGAAAATAAAATACTTTATAAAAAAGTACTTAATGGTAGTACAGAAACTTTTGAATATTCTAATAACTCAGCGGACGCACTCTACTTTGTTACTTTTACAAATGTAGGTTTAAATAAAGGAGATTACCAATTAGATAGAAGCACCGCTATTGGTAATATTTTCATTTATGTCGGCCAAAATCTCGGAAGTTATAGTCCGATTATAAAATTAGCTCCCCCAACAAAACAGCAAGCATTTGTTTTAAAATCTAATTACGATTCACAAAAGAAAACTAAAATAAATACCGAAATAGCAATCAGCAACAATGATGAAAATTTATTTTCTTCCATAGACGATGCTAACAATGTTGCTGTTGCGGCAAAAGTAAATTGGGAACAAATTTTAATTGACAAAGAATGGCAATTAAAAAGTGCTATTTCTCATGAATTTGTTCAAAATCATTTTAAAACTGAAATGAGATGGGAGTCTGTTGAATTTAACAGAGACTGGAATATTTTAACAAACAACGCTACCAAAAATTATTTTCAATCAGAATTTAGGCTTCAAAATAAAAATAGTGATTTTCTCTTATACAGATTTAACAATCTGAGTTATCCAGAAATTTTTAATGGAAACAAACATGAAGTGCAATCTAAAATGAAATTGAATAAAACATCCTTTTTTATTGACGGAAGTTTTTTAACAAACACCTCAACTTCAGAAGACAACTCTTTTTTTAGAGCAAAAGCGAGAGCAGAACAAAGTTTTAATAAAAAATGGTTGGGAGCTTTTATTAATTTTGAAACAAACAGCAGAAAAAACAGCACTACAAAAGATTTTATAAATACAAGTCATCGTTTTAAAGAATTTGAAACTTATTTTGGTGTTGGAGACAGCACAAAAGTATATACTAAATTCGGGTTTAATTACAGAAATAATGACAGTATAAAATCGAATACTTTTACCGAAATCAACAATAGAAAAACATTCTATTTAAATAGTAAACTGATACAAAACAAAAAAACGAATTTAAATATCTTTGCAAATTACAGACTTACAGAAAATAGATTTACAAATAATGAAAAGTCTTTAAACTCTCGAATAATTTTTAATCAAAAACTATTTAAAAACTTTATTAATTTAGGAACTGTTTATGAAACCTCCTCTGGTAATATTGCAAGGCAAGAGTATATTTATGTAAAAACAGAGCCTGGTTTAGGTTATTATACTTGGATTGATTACAACAGTGATGGAGTTCAAGATTTTGACGAATTTGAAATTGCCCAATTTCAAGATCAAGCAGAATATTTAAGATTACCAAAGCCTAATTTACAATTTATTGCCACCCAAAGAGCAAAGTTTACCCAATCTATAAGTTTAAACCCGAGAGTTTGGTCTTCTAAAAAAGGATTTAAGAAGATACTTTCTCATTTTTACAATCAGAGTTTTTTAAGCGTAGAAAATGAGCAAGAGAGAATGGGGAATTCCTTTAATTTTAATCCTTTTGATTTTAATGAAAGTAAATTAATAGGTCTTAGTTTTAATCTTAGAAATAGTATTTATTTCAACAAAAACCTTCAAAAATATAGTGTGACTTATACGTTTGGAAAGAACAGAAATAAACAACAGTACTTTATTGGTAGCCAAGAAAACAATATCAAACTACATCAGGCAGATTTTGCACATAAGTTCGCATCTTTTTGGTTGTTCGAATTGATGGGAAAAACATCCGAGAATAATTTAGAAACTGAAAATTTTAACAATAGAAATTATATTATTAGAGCAAACGAAATTCAACCAAAAATTAGTTTCTTATATAATAAAAACAATCGCTTTACTGCCTTCTATCATTTTAAAGATAAAGAAAATCAGTTACCAAGTTTTGAGCAACTGAATCAACAAAAATTTGGATTTGAATATTTTTATATCAGTAGTAAAAAGAATCAAATTTCGACAAATATAAATGTATTTCTTAATGATTTTACTGGAGATACTAATACACCTATTGCATATCAAATGCTAGAGGGATTGCAGTCTGGACAAAATTATACATGGTCTATTTTGTTTAATCAAAAATTAAATCCGTTTTTAAATCTAAATTTAAATTATTTAGGAAGAAAGAGTGAAAACTCTAAAAGTATACACACAGGTAGCATACAATTAAGAGCAATTTTTTAGATTATTGGCTTTTTTTTGATACGTTTGCAACAATAACCGAAAAATATAAAAATGAAAAAGACAACACTATTAGTTTTATTGTTTGTTAGTACTATTATTTTTTCACAAGAAAAAGAAGAAAAATATCCACAAGACATAAATAAAAAACATGAAATAAAAATTAATGCTTTTAGTTTAATTGCCCTTTCTTCTCTAAATGTAAGTTACGAATCTCTAATTAACAAAGATTCTTCATTTGGTGTAGATTTATTTTTAAACGTTAATAATGATTCAGATATCGGTTTTCCTAGACAATTTTCTATAACACCTTATTACAGATGGTTTTTTTCAGAAAAACTTACTGCTAGAGGCTTTTTTGTAGAAGCATTTGGAATGTTAAATACACAAGAAGATGAAAATTATTACGATACTAACGGAAATTGGGTAGATAATTCTGAAGATTTAAAAGTAATAGATTTTGCCTTAGGAATTTCTGTTGGAGGTAAATTTATAACAAGAAAAAACTTTGTTGCTGAAGTTTATTTAGGAATTGGTAGAAACCTTTTTAACCCTAATACTGATCTGATAGACACAAATATTGTAACAAGAGGAGGTATTTCTTTAGGATATAGATTCTAAAAAAAAGCTTAATTTAGTATGTTTAAAATATACGCTTATCGTTAACACAATGTTACATTCAAAATAAAACATGAAAAAAATACTTTTAATTTTCGGACTTTTAATTAGTTCTCTAACATACTCTCAGCAAGAGATTAAATTAGACATTGCTGATGCATTAGTTATAAAAAGTTTAGAATTTTCCTATGAAAACTACTTATCAACAGAAAATTCTTTCGGTATTTCTGCACTCTTTAATGTTGAAAAACAAAAAAAAGATTTTAGATACAACGAAAATCTTATGATAACACCTTATTTCCGCCATTATTTTTCAACAGACGAAGTGTGGAATGTTTTTGGTGAAGCTTTTGTTGGTATTAATTCTGGGAAAAAAGAATCTGTTAAAGATTCTGGTATTTATGATGTAGATTATACGGATGGCGCTTTAGGTATTGCGATAGGCACAAAATATATTTCTAGCAGTGGTCTAATTATTGATGTTCATGCTGGAGCCGGAAGAAACTTATTTCTTTCAAATTCTCCTACTATCGTTCCAAGAGTAGGGGTAAATGTTGGTTGGAGATTCTAATTAACTCAATTTGTTATTAAAAATCCTTCTGAAACAAATTGTTTTAGGAGGATTTTTTATTTATTGAATAAATCATAGAAATATTTTTCATTTACAATGTTAAGATTACATAAAGCAAGTAAATATAAGTCATTGTTTTTTAGGTTTTTAAAAAAACACCAAATCCTAATGTTAATTTAATGTTATGTAATAGTATATTTAATGTAATTTTTATATATCTTTGTGTAGGTCCAAAGTTAATTACTAAAAATCAAAGATTATGAAAAAAGCAATTATACTCACAATGTTATTTATATCAGCTATAGGATTTTCACAACAAAAAGAAACGACTTTTGAAAAAGAAGGCGATTTAGTGAAAGCTACTTACTATTATGATAATGGAGACGTTAAAGTTCAGGGTTTTTTCAAAGACAAAAAATTAACTGGTACTTGGACTCGTTTTGATAAAAAAGGAAACAAAACCCAAATTGCACATTACAATGAAGGCAAAAAAGTTGGGAAATGGTTTGTTTGGAATAA
>JAQXAP010000159.1 GCA_029252865.1 Polaribacter sp. | reverse complement strand
AGCTTATTTTCCTTGAATGTTATTGCTCAAGAGAAATCACCAAAGTTCAATAATACCCCAGGACATGCTTTATATAAAAGATCTAAACTATACGATAGTAAATCTGGTGTAACGTCTAATAAAAGACAAATAATCGGTGATAAAGCAGCAGATCGTATTGCTTACGAGTTTGAATTGTTAAAAAATCCGAATACAGGTAAAATTCCTAAAAATATCCGTCAGAAGGAAAAGTCATTTTCTAATAAACTTCCCCAAGGCAGCTTGCTTAAACGTCTTATGTCCAAAAATAAAGGTAATGTCAAAAACAAAAGTTCAGCTTCCTGGACTGCCAGGGGTCCGGGTAATGTTGGTGGAAGAACCAGGGCTTTGGCATTAGACTTAGACAATGAAAACATTGTTTTTGCAGGTGGTGTTTCCGGTGGTTTATGGCGTTCTATAAATGGTGGGACTTCATGGAATCGAGTAACAGCAGCAAATCAAAATCCTGGTATCACCGCTATAGTTCAAGATCCCAGGTCAGATTCGAGAAATATTTGGTACTATGCCAGTGGAGAACACCTTGGTAATTCTGCTTCCTTAAGAGGTGCTTCTGCCAAAAATATTGGCGCTTTGTATCAAGGTACTGGTATTTATAAATCTACAGATAGTGGGCTTACTTGGACCAGAATAGTGGATACCAACGACATGAATGTTACAACCAATTCCGATTTTGATTATATAAATGGGCTTGCTGTAAACCCGCTTAATGGTGATTTGTATTTTTCGGCGATAAATGGTGTATATAGAATACAAGCGTCAGCTCCAGAAGTTGTGGAATTAGCTTACGATGCCAATTTAAGTTTTATTACTGAGGTAAATATTAGCCCAACTGGGAAAATATATGTGACGGCCAGTAAGGAAGATGGGCAAGATAGTTCAGGTAATAGTAACAATATCGCATCTCGAATATCAGTTTCTACCGATGGCGATAATTGGACAGATATTACACCATCCGCATTGTCTGATGCAACACTGTATATTGGGAGAATTGTGATCGAGATAGATCCTTCTGACGAAAATTTTGTTTGGATTTTCGCCGATAATATTCGAGGAGATGAGTATTTATATAGATATCAAGTGGATACAGACACTTGGGTAGATCGCTCTTCGGGCTTACCCAAAGATCAAACATTTGGTGTTAATACGCAAGGTGGTTTCAATATGATGATAAAAGTACATCCTAGTAATTCGGATATTGTTTTTGTAGGAGGCACAAATCTATACCGTTCCAACAATGGTTTTACTACCGAAATCAACAACTCTGGTTGGATAGGAGGTTATAGTCTCTCAGGTGCTTGGAATGTGTATCCCAACCATCATCCCGATCAGCATAATTTGGTGTTTTTGCCCTCCAATCCATCAAATGCGATTTCAGCAACAGATGGCGGTTTGCATTTTACCCAGAATATCTTAAGTGGTGTTACTAGTTGGAAATCCTTAAATAATAATTATTTAACGACGCATCCCTATGCGGTTTCATTTGATCCTTCAGGAAGTTCAGATAATTTGCTGGCTGGCTTTCAAGATAACGGCTCGTGGTATGGTAGTTCAACTGATTTACAGGATCCTTGGTATCAACAGTATGGCGGTGATGGAGCTTATAATGCCATTGCAGACAACGGCAATACTCTTTATGTGTCTTCACAATTTGCTAATGTTTATCGTTTGGAGTACGATTCGAACAGCAGCTCCTATAGTTCTACAAGAATAACACCATCCATTGCTTCAGGAAATTTTAGTTTTATAACACCCTTTTTGCTAGACCATAATAACGATAACATAATGTATATGCCGAGAGCTGGTAGTATGTTGGTTAATTATAATTTAGATGGCATCCCCAGCGAAAACCAGCAGCCAACTGGTACCAATTGGTTTACAGTGAATGGAAATTCTTTAGGTTCGTCAATAACAGCTATGGATGTTTCCACTTATCCGGTGCACCATAAGCTTTATTTTGGTGCAGAATTAGGTGGAATTTTTAGAGTAGACAATGCTAATTTACCAGGGGCTACACGAAGTAGTAATTTAGCAGCTAATAAGGGAATGGGACCAGGACGTATTAATTGTATATATGTAGATCCCACAGATGATGAACGTGTATTTGTTACAAAGTCCAATTATGGTGTAAAAAGCATCTGGATGACTGAAAATTCTGGGGAAACTTGGAAAAGTATTAGTGGTAATCTTGAGGAGAATTCGGATGGCTCAGGGAACGGTCCGTCAGTACGTTGGTTTAGTATGATTGGTAATCACGATGGGTATATAGTAGGGACCAGCACTGGTCTATACTATACTGAAACTATTAACGGTAATAATACAATTTGGACCCGAGAAGTTTTAAATATTGGCACGGAAACTATCGAGGATGCCTTGGTAGTTCAAGTAAAAACCCGTAGCGATGGGTTTGTTGCAGCAGCTACCCATGGCAATGGGATGTTTAGTGCTAATTTTGCGGTTAAAGACAGGCCTAATCCAACTTTAAGCGCAGAAAATGTAGATTATCTTTTAATCAATAACGAAGTTGGGTCTTATACTTTGGATATTGAAGACAGGTTTACGAGTTCTACAGGAAGTGAAATTACTTTCTCTATCGAGAGCAATTCCAATCCGACTTTATGCACGGTTAACCTTGCAGGGTCAGAACTTCAATTTACCAACATAGATCCTAATAAAACAGAAAAAGTAGATATTGTTATAAAAGGTACATCTGGCTTAGAAGTTGTAAAAATGATAGTTAGAGCGGATATTAGAGTAATTGGACTCTACGAGCAGGCTTCAACATCGTATTTTAGCACACCATCGAATTATGATGATCTTTTGACGCCTACACGACATGCTCGGGCTGCAGATGATTTTGTGGTGCCGGAAGGCGAAACTTGGACTGTAGATAGAGTACTGGCATATGGTACATCTGTGGCACAAAGAGTTATTGCAGTAGACAATGCTGAAGTGGAGATTATGGCAGATGATAATGGTAAGCCTGGAGAAATAGTTTATACGACAGGCAAGGTAGTTGATTTAAATAATCAGAGTTCAGCAGATCGTTCAATATTGAATATCGAAGTCCCTTTTCCGGAGCCAGCTGAGCTTCAGTCAGGTAACTATTGGATATCCGTTTTTGCTCATTTAAGTTATTTTCCCTACGCATTGAGATGGGAATGGATGAATACCAGTAACGTTGTTGGGAGAGAAGCAGTGTTTATAAATCCGGAAGGCTATCGGGATGCAACGGGAAATATTCCCGGTAACCCATACATGAAATTCGATGAATGGACACCACAATCAGAAGTATTTCTGGATTTACCCACAGACCATGTGTTCTTTATTATGGGAGAGTCTAATACTTTGAGTTCTAAACAATTTGAACAGGATGACTTTCTTATATATCCGAACCCAAATAAAGGCGAATTTACATTGAAGTTTAAATCGAAAACTTCAAATATCATTAACATAAAAATAAACGATATCACTGGGCGTAATATTTATCATAAAAGTTACACAATTAAAGGAGATTTTAATAATCGTATTAAGTTAGATAATTTGTCATCAGGAGTTTATTTATTAGAAGCTAGCGATGGAATAAGTAAAACAATCCGAAAAATTGTTATTGAATAATAATTAACTAGTTTATTTTAAAACGATCAGCTTAAAATCTGGTCGTTTTTTATTATGACAGTTTAATTATCAATAGAAAAAAGATTGAATGATAGTGAGAGAGTTTTTATTATTTTAAGTTGTTCAAACTCAAAAATAATTTATAAATAAAACTTTAAATATAGCAAGTCAGTTGTAAAACAAGAAAAGAAAACCACGAAAAAAGATAAGTCCTAATTCTATTTTAAAAGATTTTAAAAGTGGTATTTTTACACCATAAAAAGTGAGAAACAATTGAGCTGTAAACTCCTGTGATTTTGTGAAAAAGTAATTCTCCTATTTGAATCGTAGAATGAGAGTTGTATAAAATCAGATAGGTTTAGCGGTTTTTTTTCTGGTAAAATTGTTTGTAGATATTTAGTTGCCCTTATCTACCCCTCATTATGCTCTTTTGTACCCCTTGTTTGGAGTGGTAGTAAGTTTATTTTTGCGTGTAAAGAATTTTATAACTAGGAGATTAATGAGTAAAAATATTTTTAGGGTTTGGGTGTTGATTTGTTTTTTAATCACTTTTTCTGGTCTCGCACAGCAGAATTCAAGACCCAATGTCATCGTAATTTTAACAGATGACCAAGGATATAAAGATGTGGGATTCAATGGCAGTAAAGAAATCCCTACCCCGAATATAGACCGTATTGCTAAAAACGGAGTGGTGTTTACCAATGGCTATGTGAGTTATGCAGTATGTGGACCAAGTAGAGCAGGATTGATGACTGGTAGATATCAAGATCGATTTGGTTTTGGTAGAAATCCTCTGTTGGCTCCTAATGATATCAATCAGGGAGTACCCGTAGAAGAAGAAATGATTTCTGAGGCTATTAACAAGGTTGGATATAATACACTGGCATTGGGGAAATGGCATTTAGGAGCTCATAAAAAGCAACGTCCTTTAAATCAAGGTTTTGACGAACACTTTGGCTTTTTAAGTGGCGGACATCGATATTTTCCTGAAGATTGGAAACTGAGTGACCTTTCTGAGATTAGATCCCAAGGAGATGGTTACCGAACAAAATTATTACACAACGGGAAGCGCATAGAAGAAGAGGAGTATTTGACTGATGCACTTTCAAGAGAGGCAGTAAACTTTATCAAAAAGAAACGTAAAGATCCATTTTTTATCTATTTGGCATACAATGCACCACATGCACCTTTACAAGCTACACAAAAATATTTAGATAGATTTCCGCATATAAAAAACAAGAAAAGAAAAACCTATGCTGCAATGGTTAGTGCGGTAGATGATGGTGTTGGGGCCGTTTTAGATGCATTAAAAGAAACAGCTCAGTTTAAAAATACAATAGTTTATTTCTTATCAGACAATGGAGGTCCCATCAAAAACGGCTCAAATAATGATCCTCTGAGAGGGAAGAAGAGAGATTTGTATGAAGGGGGAGTTAGAGTTCCTTTTGCAATGCAATGGCCTAAAATGATTAAAGCAGGTCAAACGTATGATCATCCAGTAATCTCATTAGATATTTTTGCAACTGTTGCAAACTATGCTAAGGCAAGTCCAAAGAATAAGTTGGATGGGGTAAACATTGTTCCGTTTTTAGACGGTAAGAAAAAAGAAGGTCCTCATGAGTATTTATTTTGGAGAAAATTTGATGAGCAAAAAATAGCAATTAGAAATCAGGAGTATAAGCTGGTAAAAGAGGCGAATAATAAACTAGAGTTGTTCGATGTTAATAAAGATCTTTCTGAAAAACAACCTCTAAAAAATAAAGAAAAGCTTCAAAAACTAAAAAAGGTACATTCAGATTGGTCTGCTCAATTAAAAGATCCTATTTTCTTGGGTTTGAAACAAAACAAAGAATATACCAAATCACATCCTAACAGATATAAAATTTCAGAGGTGAAACAAAAATATCCTGAATATGAGGATGCTTCGGTGTTTAAAATTAATAGATTAGAGCCTCGGGCTACTTTTTATCACTCAGAAGATGGCAGTTTTAGTCAAGAATGGCAACAACGTTCTAATTATAAATTATTGAATGGTACATGGAAATTCAAACATTCTATGAAACCAGCAGATAGACCAAAGTCATTTTTCAATACAGATTTTGATGTTAGTAAGTGGGATGATATTGATGTTCCTTCCAACTGGCAAATGAGTGGTTATGATTTTCCTATTTACACGAATGTTATCTATCCATTCCCTAAAGATGCACCGTACATTCCTGATAGTTTTAATCCAGTGGGGAGTTACAAAAGAACTTTTACCATTGATAATGATTGGAATGACAAGCGAATAGTTATTTATTTCGGTGCTGTGAAATCTGCATTTTATATTTGGGTAAACGGCAAGAAGGTAGGGTATAGTGAAGGATCCAAAACTGCAGCTGAGTTTGATATAACTGACTTTGTTTCTGTGGGAGATAATGATGTAGCATTGGAGGTATACAGATGGTCGGATGGCTCTTATTTGGAAGATCAAGACTTTTGGAGGCTGAGCGGAATAGAACGAGATGTATACTTGTATGCTACTCCCAAACATTATCTAAAAAATGTGGTTGTAGATGCAAGTTTGGATAAGGAAACCTATACCAATGGTAAATTAAATGTAAATGTTTCATTAGGGCTTCAAAAAGATGGAGAGAAAACGTTGAAAAAAATATCTATTAAATTATTAGATGATAAAAATATACTTGTAAAAGAATTATCTTCAATAATAGCGAATTCACAAACTCAAATTGAATTTTCAGAACATATTTCCAATGTGTTAAAATAAAAAACCAAAAAACCAAATCTTTACACATTGAAACTTGAATTATTTGATCAATCAGGTAAAGTTATGGACGCCACCTCTTTAAGAGTTGGGTTTAGAACTTCAGAGATCAAAAATGGACAATTGTTGGTCAATGGTCAACCTATTTTGATCAAAGGAGTGAATCGTCATGAGCATGACGTTAAAAATGGTCATGTAGTTTCCAAAGAAAGTATGATTGCAGATATTTTAGACTTTAAAAAATACAATATAAATGCCGTTAGAACATCTCATTATCCTAACGATCCTCTATGGTATGCACTCTGCGATGAGTATGGAATTTACGTTTGTGATGAAGCCAATATAGAATCCCATGGCTATGGTTATAAAGATAGTGAAACTTTAGCACAAAAGACAGAGTTTGAAGGAATGCATCTTGACCGAATTGAAAGAATGGTAAAAAGAGATGTCAATCATCCTTCAGTAATCTATTGGTCTATGGGGAATGAGTCTGGTGCAGGTGTCAACTTTAAAAAGGCTTATGATTGGATGAAAGCTTACGATTCTTCCAGGCCTGTTCATTATGAACGCACTGAAGTAGCTCATGATAAACTCAATGAACGAATCACTGATATCATTGGTTGGATGTATAACAGACCAAAAGGAATTGAAAAGAACCACTTATCAAAAGAGGTAAATAAAAGTCCAGAAGATAGGCGCCCGTTTATTTGGTGTGAATACAGTCACGCTATGGGAAATAGTACAGGAAATATAATAGATAACTGGAAGTGGGTGCGTAATCATAGTAATGTTCAAGGTGGATTTATTTGGGACTGGATGGATCAAGGACTTGAAAAAAGAACAGCATCTGGTGAGGTATATTATGCTTATGGTGGTGATTTTACACCTAAATCCTACAAAATTCATACTGATGAAAATTTTTGTGCCAACGGATTAATTGGTTCAGATAGAACCCCACACCCCGGAGTTTTTGAAGCTAAAAAAGCGTATCAAAATATTTGGTTTACAATGCCAGAGGCCAATACTATAGAAATTTATAATGAAAACTTTTTTATTGATTCCTCAGTGTATAATTTTAGTTGGCAATTAATAGAAGATGGTAAATCTGTCAAAAATGGTGAGTTAAATAATGTGGTTATTGGTCCTCAGAAAAAAGCACAAATAAAAATAAACTTAAACTACAATTTGGAGCCTGCTAAAGAGTATTTTGTTAATCTTTATGCACACACCAAAAACGATGGTAAATTGTTAAAATCGGGACATGAGGTGGCGTCAGAACAATTTATAATTCAAAAACCACAGTTAAGAGAAGAATCCGTTAAAGTGAATGGCCGTATAAAATTATCTCAAAACGGCGATGTTTATATTGTAAAAGGGAAGGATTTTGAGTATGTATTTAATAAGCAAAATATTGGTTTGGCTTCAATTAAATATGATGATCGAGAAATGTTAGATGGTGATGTAGATTTTAACTTCTGGAGAGCTCCAACGGATAACGATTTTGGAGCGTTTAAATTTAAAAAGCGTGAACAGGATAAGGCGTATTTTAATTGGAAAGAAGCTGCTAAGAAAAAGGAGCTTATTGACTTTGATGCTAAAAAGGCGAAAGAGAAAATAACTTTTATTTATAATTTTTTACATGAGTCTGTTAATGCTCATAACAAAATTACTTACGAGGTATCTGCAAGTGGTTCATTGACAGTAAGTACCAAACTTACCCCTCTTAAAGGTAAAAAAGTGCCTGATTTTATGCCGAGATATGGCATAAGTATGGTATTTAAAAATGATTATAAAAATACCGAGTATTATGGTGAAGGGCCTTTTGAGAATTATTTGGATAGAAACCACGCGTCTAAAGTTGGGGTTTATAAAGCAAAAGTATCAGAGTATTACGTGCCTTACATTCGACCACAAGAAAATGGATATAGAACTGATGCTAGATATTTAAAACTATTAAATAAAAGTGGCAAAGGACTTCTTTTTAAAGCAAATGGAGTTCCATTTGGTTTTTCAACTCACCATAATCCAACATCAGATTTTGAACCAAGCACTAATTATAAAAACCAAAGACATACTATAGATGTAAAACCAAAGAATAAAGTTTTTTTAAACATTGATTACAAACAAAGAGGTGTAGGTGGCGATAATAGTTGGGGTAAAGGAGGATTAGCCCACAAGCAATATTTAATTAATCCCAAAAAGTGCAGTTATAGTTTTACAATTACAAAAATTTAGTAAATATTAGAATTATGAATTTAAAATATATGAAAAAAGTAACGCTTTTAATTGGAATATTTTTTTCGGGAATATTTATGATGAATGCTCAGAAAACTAAGGCTAATTTTAGTCTTACAAAGGGAGGGCATGTGGCTTATAAAAATACCAAGTTATACGATAGTAAAACAGGTAAAAAGCAAACGAAAAAGAATATGATGCCTGGAGACAAAGCGGCAGATCGTATTGCTTATGAGTTCAAGATGTTAAAAAACCCATATACCGGTAAAATACCTAAAAATATAAAAGTTAAAGAAAAAGAGTTTGCGAAAAAATTACCGAAAGGAAGCTTTCTAAAAAAATTAAGATCAAAGAATTTAAAATTAACGAATGCAAAAACTCAAGGGCCAGCAGTTTGGAATGCGAGAGGCCCTGGAAATGTTGGTGGTCGAACAAGAGCATTGGCATTAGATTTAGATAACGAGAATATTATTTTAGCAGGAGGTGTAAGTGGTGGATTATGGCGCTCTACAGATACTGGTGCAAGTTGGACTCGTGTAACTTTAGCAGAACAAAACCCGGGTATAACAGCGATAGTTCAAGACCCAAGGCCAGGATTCACCAATATTTGGTATTATAGTTCTGGTGAGTTATTCGGTAATTCAGCAAATATAATCGGTGGTGTATATCAAGGAACTGGAATATATAAATCTACAGATAGTGGCTTAAGTTGGACAAGAATTGAGAGTACAAACAATTTAAATGTATTATCGGTTGATATTTTTGATTACATAAACGATTTGGCTGTAAGCCCTTTAAACGGAGATTTATATTTTGCAGCACCTCATGGTGTGTATAGAATAAAATCATCTGACCTTAGTACTATAGAAAAAGTTTTTGATGCAACGCAAAGCAGTTTTACTGAGGTAGAAATTAGTGCTACAGGTAAAATTTATGTGACTTCTAGTAAAGAGGATGGAGTTGATGCATCGAATAACAATATAAATGTTGATTCACGTATTTCTGTATCTTCAGATGGAAATACCTGGACAGATATTACGCCAACTCTCCTGGATGACACAGCGCTTTATCTTGGTCGAATAGTTGTCTCGGTAGACCCGTCAAATGAAAATTTTGTATGGCTTTTGGCTGATAATATTGTAAGTGGTGAGCAATCTTTTTTATTGAGATATCAAGTAGATAATGATATCTGGGAAAATAGGTCGTCCGGACTACCTTACAATCTTGGAAATACTGGAAATTTTGATTCCCAAGGAGGGTACAACATGGTTTTAAAAGTGAATCCCTCAAATTCGAATATGGTGTATATAGGAGGAACAAGTTTGTATCGTTCTACAAATGGTTTTTCTCAAACAGCTAATAAGAATGGATGGATAGGAGGTTATAGTAGAGCCAACAATTATGAGTTGTACGAAAATCATCACCCAGATATACACAATTTGGTATTTATTCCCTCTAACCCATCTAAAGCAATCTCAGCTTCAGATGGTGGATTACACTTAACACAGAACATTACGAGTGGTAAAACTGTATGGACCTCACTTAATAATAAGTATTTAACAACCCAACCTAGAGCAGCCTCTTTTGATCCTTCTGGAACTTCAAACCAATTATTGGCAGGTTTTCAGGATAATGGTACTTGGTGGATTGGAGGTAATACAGATATTGATGATCCTTGGTATTCTCAATATTCAGGTGATGGCGGTCACAATGCTATTGCAGATGGGAGTGAAACACTATATGTATCTGCACAACACGGATCTGTCTACCGATTAGAATTTGATAATCAAAATAACTTTATGAGTACGAGAGTAACACCATCTATTTCTAGTGGTAGCTTTGGTTTTGTGTCTCCTTTTATTTTAGATCATAACAATGATAATATAATGTATATGCCTAGAGGGGGAAATATGCTTGTAAATAAAAATTTGGATGAAATACCAAAAGGTTCAATAGCACCAACAAGTACTAATTGGTCTAAAATTAGTGGTAATACTTTGGGATCAAATATTTTATCTTTAGATGTGTCTACCTACCCAGAACATCATAAACTTTATTTTGGTGCAGAAGGTGGAGGTATTTTTAGAGTAGATAATGCCCATTTACCAACAGCCACTCGCAGTAGTAATTTGGCTCAAGGAAAAGGTTTGGGAGCAGGGCCAATTGGCTGTGTTTATGTAGATCCAACGAATTCAGATCGTGTATTTATTACAAAATCAAACTATGGGGTAAGAAGCATTTGGATGAGTGAAAATGAAGGTAATTCTTGGTCAGATATTAGTGGAAATTTAGAGGAGAATCCTGATGGTTCTGGAAATGGACCGTCCGTGCGTTGGTTTTCCATAATAGGAAATAATGAAGGTTATTTAGTAGGTACAAGTACGGGCTTATATTATACCGAAACGCTAGCTGGTACAAATACAATTTGGACAAGAGAAACATTAGATATTGGTACAGAAACGATAGAAGATGTTGTGGTATCACATGTAATAACACGTAAAGATGGATTTGCAGTGGCTACAACTCATGGAAATGGTTTGTTTAGCGCAAATTTCGCTGTTAATCCTAGACCTCAGGTTACACTTAGTGCAGAAAACATCAATAACGTTAAAATAAGCAATGATTTAGGATCTTATAATTTAGATGTATCTGAAAATATTATGAGTTCTACAAATAGTCCTATAGCGATGACTATTGAAAGTAATTCTAACCCTAGTTTATGTTCTATTAATCTTGTTGGTAAAGAATTACAGTTTACGAATATAGATCCCGCAAAAAAGGGTAAAGTAGATATTGTTATAAAAGGTACTTCAGGTGTAGAAACCATCACAATGCTCGTGAAAGCTGATATTAGAGAGATAGGTATTTACGACCAATCGCATGTTAAGGACGCATTTTTAACACCTTGTTTTTTTGATGTTCAGAAAGATGGTGTTGGAACTTGTGCAGACGATTTTGTTGTGCCAGAGGGTGTTTCATGGAATTTAAACAGAGTATTTTTGTTTGGTAAAGGTGGTGGTTCTCTAACAAATGCAAATGCTTCAATTAAAGAAGCGGGTGTTAATATTTATGAAGATAATAATGGTGAACCAGGTAACATGGTTTATACTACAGGTAAGGTAAGTGGTTTAAATTTAGTTAAAGACCCCGACGGAAAATTTAATTTAAACATACCGTTTCCTCAATCTGTAGAATTACAACCGGGTAAATATTGGATTTCGGCGTATCCTTATGTAACTTCGTTACCATTTTTTGATGCTTGGTATTGGGATACGACTGAAAATATTACTGGGAACGAGGCAATGTTTAAAAATCCAAAGGGTTATTCTCTTCATTTTTCTTTTATTAACTTTAGTAATGTCTCCTTAAAGCATGCTGATTGGACAAGTTTTCCTGATATTTACTTTATGAATGGTTTACCTCCAAAAGAGCAAGATTTATTATTCTACATTATGGGAGAAGCTCAAACTTTAAACACAGAGAATTTTGATTTAGAAGCCTTTAAGGTTTATCCTAATCCAAATGAGGGTGAATTTAGGTTGAAGTTTTCTACGAGTTCAACATCAGATGTAGATGTTCAAGTTTATGATGTGCATGGTAGAAGTGTATTTCATAAAATGTATCAGCCAACTCAATATTTTGACCAAAACATAAATCTAAGTAGCATATCATCAGGTATATATATATTGAAAGTTAATAATGGAGATAAAAAAACTACAAAAAAAATTATTATTAAATAACTTCATGTTTAATTGATAAAAACGTCTAGTTCATATAATTTACTAGTCGTTTTTATCAACTTGTAATATGAAAAATATGAAATATAAAACGATACATATTAAAACATTTGTTTATTTAATTTCTTTTTTGTCAGTACTGTTCAATTGCTCAACAAAAAAGCCAATTATACAGAATCCATCTTTTATGCATACTAAACCTATTGCAGATAATGATGATTCTGTAGAACCCAATATGATTCATGCAAAAGTAACAATCAGTGAGGTTTACAAAGAGCCTCAAGAAATTTGTGGAATCAGAAAAATTAAGGTGTGTCAAATAGAAGTTAGTGACGTCCTTAAAATCGGGGTTGGTTTACATCGAGGAATGCATAGAGGTCAAAAATACAAGGTCTCATTTACTCAAAAAGATTTTAAAACCCAAAAAGGAGATTCTTTACTTATCAAGATACAAGAATTCCCTTGTTTTGGAACTCATGAAGCTTCTAGTTTTTTAGTAGTAGATTCCAAACCCATTTGATATAGTCATATGAATTTCAAAATTTTATAGAAAGACTACAACTATAGTTCAAGAAAAAGCTAGGGTATTCGTTTTAAAAAAAATAGCTTCTCATTAAGAGAAGCTATTTTACTTTTTAATAATCTGTTTATGTTACAGGCAGTCTTTTATCATTTTTACGGCTTGTTCTGGAGTAATATCTCTTTGAGGTGTTCCAAACATTTCATAACCTACCATAAATTTCTTAACAGAAGCACTTCTTAATAATGGTGGATAAAAACTCATGTGCCAATGCCAATGCTTGTTTGTATTTCCATCTGTTGGTGCTTGATGGATACCACTAGAATAAGGAAAAGAAGTGTTAAAAATTTGATCATAAGCTTTTGTTAGAACAGCAATTGCTTCCCCGTATTGTAAAGTTTCATCCTCAGTCATCTCTAAAATATTCACTTGTTGTTTTTTGGGAACAATCATGGCCTCAAATGGCCAAACAGCCCAGAAAGGAACTAAAATAACAAAACCATCATTTTCAAAAATAATACGCTCGTTTTTATCTAATTCTTGTATTAAATAATCACCAAGCAAACTACTTTTGTTTATATTATAGTAGTCTAATTGTTGTGTGTTTTTTTTCAAAACCTCGTTTGGTAAAGAAGATTGGCTCCAAATTTGTCCATGTGGATGTGGATTACTACACCCCATAACTGCACCCTTATTTTCAAAAATTTGTACATAATTAATTTTAGGGTTTTCAGATAACTCTTTAAACTCTTTTTGCCAAGTAAAAACTACTTTTTGAATTTCTGAAGCTGACATATCTGCCAAACTTTTTGAATGATCTGGGCTAAAGCAAATTACTTTACAAATGCCAGTTTCACTCTGTGCTTTTAAAAGTCCGTCGTTTACATTAAATGTTGGCGAATCGTTTTGCAAAGCTGCAAAATCGTTTGTAAAAACAAAAACATCTGTGTATTCTGGATTTACTTCTCCATTAATTCTTGTATTTCCAGGACATAAATAGCAGGATTCATCATAAGATGGTCTCTTCTCGTTATTTACAGCTTCGTTTTGCCCTTGCCAAGGCCTTTTAGCTCTATGTGGAGAAACTAAAACCCATTCTCCCGTAAGAATATTATATCGCTTATGCGAATAGTCTTGTAAATTAGTATTACTCATATTTTTAGTCTTGTAAGTGATTATTTTACGATATGTGTTCCTTCAGAAAGTTCAATAAAATATACAGAACAGTCCTTTTTAAATTTATTCTTATATGCTTTAGATGCGTTTTTTGCAAATGATTTTGCCTCACTTTTTGAAACTAAATTGATGGTACAACCACCAAATCCACCGCCCATCATTCTTGCACCTAAAACTTGTTTGTTTTGCTTAGCTTGGTCTACCAAAAAATCTAATTCATCACAGCTAACATGATATTGATTTGATAAACCTTCATGAGATTGATATATTAAAGAACCTAATAGTTCTAAATCATTCTCTTCAATCGCTTTTGCCGCTTTTAGTGTTCTTTCGTTTTCTTGTATAACATATAAAGCCTTTTGATAGTTTGCAGGTGTAACCTTGTCTTTAATCGTCACTAAATCTGCTTCAGAAGCATCTCTCAATGCTTTTATGCCTAATAATTCAGAAACAGCTTCGCAAGCAGAACGCCTGTCATTATATGCGCTATCAGATAAACTATGTTTTACGTTTGTATTGATCAGCATTAATTGATGCTCTTTAAAATCTATTTCATAAGGTTTCGATGCTATCGTTCTGCAATCTAGGTGTAAAGCATTTTCTTTAATACCAAACATACTTGCATATTGATCCATAATTCCGCATTTTACACCTACATAATTATGTTCTGCTTTTTGCGATATTAAAATCATTTCGTGTTTAGTTAATCCTAAATTAAAAATTTCATTTAGTCCAAAAACAACACTATTTTCTAAAGCAGCAGAAGACGACATCCCCGCTCCTCCAGGAATATTTCCTTTAAAGATGATATTAAAATTACCTATAATTTTATTTTTATTTTGAATTTCTGCAACAACACCAAAAACATAATTTTCCCAACTTCCTTCTTTAGAGGGTTTTAATTTATCTAGTTCAAAATCTATTGAACTATTTAAATCTAGAGCAATTGCTGTAGAATTATCAGAATCACTTTTTTGAATGGCTGCTGCAATACCTTTATTTACAGCTGCAGGAAATACAAAGCCGTCATTATAATCTGTGTGTTCTCCAATAATATTTATTCGTCCTGGAGAAAAAATTAATAGAGGTTCTGTTTTAAATTTCTCGATGAATGTATCTTTAACATTCCTAACTAGTGTTGCACTCATTTTAGTATCGTTGAATATTATTTATGTTTATTTTCCAAGTAATTTTATATTCTTTATTTGGTTGTAAAGCTTGTAGGCCTATTTTATTATTAAAACTATCTGAAACACCAGTTGTTGGTTCTATAGCGATTGTATTTAACATAGGCGGGGTGTAAGCTTGTAAAAAATTGTCTTTTACAGAAGAAGAAAAGTTTAATTGATATTTTGGCGTTTTAAAAAGAACTTTATCAGAATTTAAAATCCAACAATCATCTAATTGTTTATTCTCAATATTTAATGCTACTTTATTTTTAACCTCTTCGACACCTTTGGTAATATTTCTATCTCCAAGAATTAATTTTTTGTCACAATCAAATTCTAAGGTACTTTTTGATAAGTTATCACTAACAAAATATGGATGCCATCCTATTGTGAAAGGAAAAGCTTTAGAATCTGTATTTTTTACTGTTACCTTTACACTTAAAGTTTTATCCTGAAAAATATAAGTTACTTGAATGAAGTAAGTATATGGGAAACCTGTTGTTTTATGAACTTCATTGTAGGCTAAAGTTATTTTAGCGGTATTACCTAAAGTCTCTTTTACAATTACTTTAAATATTTTGTTATGGACAAAACCATGAAGTGCATTTTGTTCTTCGGCTTGATTTTTTTCTAATTGAAATTTTTTATTGTTAAAAGAATAAACTCCGTCTTTAATTCTATTTGCAAAGGGAAATAAAATTGAGGAAGCAAAGGAATCCGTGTAATCTAATGGACTTAAGTCTTGAATAACTGCTTCTCCTCCAATGGTTAATTCTTGCAGACTACCCCCTTGGTTTAAGTAAATTTTTCCAAGGACAGAATTATCAGAATTTTGCACTTCTAAAGTGTTTGTCTCTTTGTTGTGGTTTATTTTGTACACAGCTGTTAAATTGAATTTCTAATGATAAGTTTGTTTGGATTTTCTATTTTCTCTTGTTTTTTATTTAGGATCATCTGAGCCAAGTTTTTTCCCATCTCATTAAAATCTGTTGTTATGGTTGTAATACCGCCTTCAACAATTTCTTTTAGTAAAGTATCGTTATAAGAAATTACTCCAATATCTCGCGCTAAAGTGAAATTCTGACTTCTTAGTTTCTTAATAATTTTCAATAAATTTTTATCATCAGGAATTATATAAAGCTCACCTCTCACCAATGGTTCTTCTTTTGTCTCAGATAAGATCTCAAACGGTATAGATTTGTTTTCACAAAACATTTTAAAACCTTCTAGTATTCCTTTAGGTTGTTTGTCTTTCGAAAAAATTAAAATTAGCTTAGTGTACTTCTCTATTAAATGCGATGCTTTTGTCAAGTTGTCAAAAAGTGTTTTTTCAAAATTTTGATAAACGGCAGGATAATCTGATAAATCTTCATGCAATTGATCAAGTATATATACTTTATCTTTTGGTAATATTTGTATGCTATTGAGTGTGTTTTTTAGATTGGCAGGCATCACTACATAATAATTATATGCGCCAGTATTATCGTTTATTAATTTGTGTAGAATATTTTCATTAAAATGATGAAAGAAAATATCTACTTGAATATGTTCTCCTAAGTTTTCTAAAAATGAATTGTATAAATCTTCTTTAAACGAGTTTAATTCATCAAAAAGTAAAAATATTTTTTGATAAATACTTATGTTTTCACTTGATACATAATATCCTTTGCCAACCACAGGTGTAATGATACCTCTGTTTTTCAATTCGTTAAAAGCAGTTAAAACAGTGTCTCTAGAAAGTTTGTTGAGATTTCTAATCTCGTTAATAGAGGGCAGTTTGTCTCCTTTTTCTAAGTTTCCATTTTTTATAGCATCCTCAATACTGTAGATGATTTGTTTGTATTTTGGAACTCCAATTGTATTTTTAACTTTAATCATATATTGCACAAATGTACAATTTTTACAATAAAAACCTACCAGTACCTACCAGTTTGTTAAAAACAGTTTATTTATTATTAACCTAAGATTAATATACATATATTTGAATATTAAAAAATTTAACTAACTACAATTATGATGCAGATTTTAACATTTTTAGGTTTTACTATATTGGTAGCCGTTATCTCTTATTTTGCGACTAGGAATACAGAAGAGTCCTCTTCTGATGGATATTTTTTGGGAGGAAGAAGCTTAACAGCAGGAGTAATCGCGGGTTCTTTACTTTTAACAAACTTATCTACCGAGCAAATTGTGGGTCTTAACGGTTCTTCTTATCAAAGCGGATTGTCTGTAATGGTATGGGAAACTCTTGCGGCGATTGCAATGGTGGTTACTGCTATGTTTTTATTACCAAGATATTTAAAAGGAGGTTTAACCACGGTCCCTGGATTTTTAGCAAAAAGATTTGATACGACAACAAAAACATTAACTTCAGTATTATTTTTGTCTGGTTATGTAATTGTATTATTACCTGTAATTTTATATTCTGGATCGCTAGCTATAAGTGGAATGTTTAATGTGCCGGAGTTATTAGGAGTAACACATACGCAATCTATTTGGATCTGTGTTTGGGGAATCGGAATTATTGGTTCTATATATGCAGTTTTTGGGGGGTTAAAAGCTGTTGCAGTTTCAGATTCTATTAATGCTATTGGTTTATTAGCCGGTGGTGTTTTAATTCCAATTTTTGGATTAATGATGATTGGTGGTGATGGAAGTATTAT
>JAQXAP010000153.1 GCA_029252865.1 Polaribacter sp. | reverse complement strand
GATCGACCCATATTTTCACCAGCTGTTTTATCTTTCCACTTATAGCGCATAGAATTGTCTCCCACAACAACAATCGCATAGTCTGCATTTTTTGCTTTTTTTGCAGCCTCCTTAATTTTAGAATTTTTAATATTTCTGATATTTTCTCCTGAATTAAAAAAGTCTACAGCATACCCTTTAGCTTCTCCCAATGTTTTAATTCCCTCATAAATTGTGGTTACGTTTTCAGCAGGCTGAGCAGCATGCCAATCCCCTAAAATAGATTGGTTATTTGCGTTGGGTCCTGTTACAAATATTTTCTTTTTTGATTTTTTTTCAGGTAAGGGTAATAACCCATTGTTTTTAAGCAATACAATTCCTTTTCTTGCTGATTCTAGTGCGGTTGCTTTATGTTCGTCTGTAAATAATAAAGCTGCTTTTTTCTCTAAATTTACAAATCTATTTTCAAATAATCCTAATTTAAACTTCGCTGTCAGAATTTTACGACAAGCATCATTAATACGATTTATTGAAAGTTTACCTTCCTTTACCGAAGCGATGATCGCATCTGTAAATTTTGGTCCATGCATGTGCATATCCATTCCAGCATTAACAGACAAAAAAGAGGCTTCTTTCATATCTTTGGCAACATGATGTAACTTATCAATACGTTCAATGTCTAACCAATCACTTACATAAAAACCTTTGAAGTTCCATTCGTGCCTTAAAATATCAGTCATTAACCATTTACTCATGTGAGAAGGAACACCGTTAATCTCATTATGAGCTGCCATAATGGAATATAAACCGGCATCAATAGCTTTTTTATAAGGTGGTAAATGGACTTCTCTTAGTGTACGAACTGAGATATCTGCTGGAGCAGCATTTAGTCCATTGACTGATTCGCCTCCACCAATAAGATGTTTTGCACAAGCTATTACTTTTTGAGTCCCAGTAAAATCGTCTTGTTGAAAACCGCGTATCATTGCAGCTCCCATATTACCAACCATAAACGGATCTTCTCCTAATGTTTCTCCAACACGCCCCCAACGTGGGTCCCTAAGTATATCTATGTTCGGTGTAAAAGTCCAGTGACTTCCAGTAGCACGCATCTCTTTGGCAGTCTGTTTTCCTACAGCACGTAATAAATCATCATTCCATGAAGAGGCCAATCCTATTGGAGATGGATATACCGTTGTGCCAGAAACCAAAGCATTTCCGTGTATAGCATCAATTCCAATTAAAACGGGAATTTTAAGTGGTGATTTTAGAACTAATTCTTGTAAATAGTTAGCTTCTTCTGCAGTTAAAACGTGTAAAAAAGAACCTATTTTCCCTTCTTCGCACATTTTTGTTACATCATTTACAGAAAGTGTTTTATAAAATCCTTGTGCATCATTATTTTCCTTATCATCATCGGGATTTCCTGATTTCATATGATCTAGTCCTACAAATTGATTCATCTGATAAACCTTATCCTCTAAAGTCATCCTTTCCATTAAATCTTCTATTCTTTTTTCAATAGGATGTGATGGATTTAAATACAAAGGATTTAAGTTTGAATTATTTTTAGTTCCGTTTTGTGCATGAGAGCTAAATATACTTAGCAGCAAACATAATGAAACTCCATTTCTATATATTCTTTTAAACATATTATTCACTTATATTTTTAATGACGTTATAACTTGGTATTGACTAAAATTTTTTATTGTTAGGGGATTGAAAAATATCTTCTTTTTCTTCTTCAAGACTCTCACCAATATACCTAAAATTAAACTTTACAAAAGCTGACTTCACTTTATGCTAAAAATATTAATTAATTTTTCATATTCTCAAATGTCGAAAAGATTCTCAATAAAATAAGGGCGTTATGGTTAATTAATAAGGTGAAATGTCTTATTTCATTAATTAGTAAGATTCTTTCCGAATACTAGCGACTTCTTGAAAACGATTAAGTTGAATCTTATAAATCTTTAGTTTTTGTTCTTCATCAAAAGAGAATGCTTTGGTCATCTTTTGAGTTATTTTTAATGCTATTTTATCAAGATTTTTTGAAAAAAATCATTTGACAGAAATAGTTAAATTGAAAAATAATAATATGTTTTTCGTCATTGAATTTATTGTTAAAGTCTCGATAAATTTAAAAATCAAACAACATTATACGGTTTATAATTTGTTCAGAAGGTTATATTATTTAACCATCATCAAGAATTGAAGCAACGTTTCCTTGTGTTACTTCATATTAAAAAGAAAAATTACTTTTTGTAGATTGCTCGCATTCAAACCTGCTTAAAAGCGAAAATTCTGACCTAAATAAAGATTCGTGTAGAATTCTTTCGTGAGGGGACACATAACGATAATAAGAGTATGAATTCATAAGCAACTGAAAAAAAATAGCAGATCCCTGAACCTTTTAAGACTATGGTATTTTATTTTTTTTTGTTAAATCACCTCTAAAAAAATGCGATTATGCTGCCCCCCAGCTTCACAGCAATATTTGCAAGCATAAAATTTTTAAGTTACTGATTTTAAAATCTTAACCTAACGAGTATTCATTTAAGCTAAAACTAATTAAGAAACTAATTGTTATATTAATGGCAGCAAATTTCTTTGTAGCATGTAATATTTAAAAGAAAACAGATAATGAAGCTCACTCTTCGATGATTGAGGCCTCTCAAAACAGAAGTTTTAAAAAAGAGCAGTCAATACCTTGTTTTTTAGTAGTTTATGATAACCTAAAATAAATTAGTATTCAAGGATATAAGGAACTTGGAGCAAATGTTTCTCCTAATTTTAAAATAAATTGAATGATCATCATACCCAATAAGTCCTGTCGAGTTGTCAACATATATAATTTTCGTATATTCAACTAATTAACAACATTTTACAAAAATAAAACCCATGAAAAAAATATGTATTTTAATTATTATTTTATTCAATTTACAATCATATGCCCAAAGTGATACTTCTTGTTTTAGTATTGAACCTAATCAAATAATAGAAGTTCCTGAAAATGCGCAAGTAGGAGATACAATAGCCACCATTCAATACTGTTCTTCTGGAGAATGGAAAAAATTAGAAACAGAGTATTTTAGTACTCTGGCTCTAAAAGAAAACGGACAGCTATATACTTGGGGATATAACGGAGCTGGAAGTTGGCCACCAATTACTGCCGGTTTAGATTCAAGTCAAGAAATTATTTTTGAGCCAAACTTAGTTAAAGACCCAATTGACAACAGTCAAGATTTCTTATTAAATGAAGTGGCTTCTTCTCTTTATATGGCTTTTGGAATAAAAGCTTCTGACCAATCTCTGTGGGGTTGGGGAAAAGATCAAAATGGGAGTTTAGGAATTGGAGAGTTTTCTGATGCCTACAATAACATGTTTAGAGTACCTCAACTTCTAAATGACTCAAATACTTGGAAGACAGTTTCTGCTGGAAATTCTCACGGAAACGCCATAGATACAGAAGGAAAACTATGGGGATGGGGCTGGTGTAATGGTGCTTGGGATCAAAGTGGATTTGATTATACTGTATACACACCAACTCAAGTTGGTACAGATTCTGACTGGGAGGTAGTGTCTTGTGGGTATTCAAATACGTTTTTAATTAAAAAGGATGGTACACTTTGGGTTATGGGAAGAGATATTGACGGAAGTTCTGGTTTGGGTGAAAACCCCACAGAAGAGGGCATCGTTCAAATAGGAACAGATTCAGACTGGAGAACAATCAGTTCATATTCTACCAGTTCAATTGCTATAAAAAATAACGGAGAACTATATGTTTGGGGTCAAAATGATGGGGGTGAATTAGGCTTCAATCCTAATATTATTAAAAAAATATTTGTTCCTACTCAAAT
>JAQXAP010000147.1 GCA_029252865.1 Polaribacter sp. | reverse complement strand
ATAAACTTCTCAGTATGAAGTTTAAATTTTTTTTAGTTGAATCTGGTTAATTAGCATTACCGCTAAATCGAGTTCTGAATATTTTAATGATTCTTTTCATTTAGCTTGCGTACAACGGTAATAATATGAAATGGCTGGGATTTCACTCCACCAAATTATCTGACCGCTACAAATTTTATTAAATGTATAAAACATAAATTAACCTACAAGCCCCCAGCTTTTTTATATTTATTGTTATGCGCTTTTATTTTTCAATCCCGAATATCATTACACCATTTTTTTGACTTTTTAACCGTGCCGATTTTGTTGAAGACGCAGGTTGCATAATCATTTCCATTGGCTCACCATTTTCCATGTCAATACCGCTAAATGACTCTGATGTTAATTTAATATCTTTAATAATTTCTATTCCGTCACAATCTAATGTATTATCAATTGTAAATGCAAGTTTATTTTCATCTGTATTGCACCAAGTCCATGTTCCTAGACCTGTGATTTCCTCTCCATCCACTTCGGCATTTACAAGATAAGTACCTGCACTAGAAAATAGTACATAAAAATCAGACATTGTTTCTCCACCAAAAGAAACTAATTCCCAGCTTTGACAGAGTAAGTCTGTATTTGTAGAGCTTTCTAATTCCTCTGCTTTTGAAGCTTTAATGGAAACCTGACTGTCTGGATTTGAAACAAGCAGAATTGAAAAACTTATAGAATTTTCGTCAATCTCTGTGATAGTCAATGTTCCAAAATTTGAAAGAACTATTGTTTTATCGTCAGTAATCTCGTAAGTCCCAAAAAAAACTACTTGGTCATTTGTCGATTTTGTGGAAGGTTTTTTCACAACTATATAATTTCCACTTTCATTAAATTCAAATGATTCATAATCACTCGAATTGTTAACAGTCCACTTGGCACTAATTGTAGCCTTCTCTAAAATTTCATTTTTCGGGTCATTTTCGTCTTTCTCACATGCTGAGATTAATGTCAATACAAAAATTGCTACTAAAATCTGTTTTAAATTTTTCATTCTCTAAATATTTAAGTTGCTAGTTTATTTTATCTGTGATGTCTAATTGCGCATAACGGTTTGGCTAAGCTGCGTTTTAATGCAGTTTAGCTTTTGTTGGCAAGCGTTTTATTTTTTAGTAAATCATTTATTATCAGTCCTGAAAATATTAAGCTAACGATTAATGGCCATTTTCCAATCAAACTTTCAATGTCAAATTCGAATAGCCAATCAAAGAACCTTCTTGGACTAACGTGTAACATAAAAATCAAAAAACCGATCAGTCCGCATAACAGTAAAGCCAATTTCTTTATACGGTTCGTCTTGTGAAGTCCTTTAAGCAGGAGCACAAGTCCAACATATCCAACAATTCCGAGAATCATACTGATTATTGTCAAAATGTAATCAAAACTTAATTCCGCATTTGGTATGGCTAAATAAATCCCAAAAAATGTTAATCCAAGCATCCAAGTTGCTGGAATTAATGCGCTAATCAGTGTTATGTATAGAATTTGTTTCATTTAATGCTTGCCAACTAGTTTATATGCTTATGTTTTATCCGTATATCTAGCTTTTTTGGCAGGATAAGCTGATGTTTTGTGTTATTATTTATACAACTCGATTTGTTCGTGTAATTATGAAATAGATCTGTCACACTATTTACCTTCCAATCTTTTAGTACGCCACATTTAATATCATTGTAAATTCAATTTTTAGGATTTACAGCAAACAAGTATTTATAACAAATTAAATGTTTGGTTATGCAATAGGCGATTGTGCATGGCCGCTAAAGCAAAAGAATCGGATTAAGTAATGGAGTAGTTTTTTTCATAATAGCTTTTTTGTAAACATACGTATTATAATTATTTATTTAGCATAAATTTAAAAAAAACCTTTAAAACGCTTAGTTATTTAAAGTTATTACTATGCGTATTAGCGATATTAATAGACAGTTGGGCGAAAATTTTATTTAAAACTTAAGTTATGTCGTAGTTTTGTTAGACATTCTAAATTCACCGCCCATGTTATTCCAAATATTATCACCAGAAACGCTAGTTACTAAACAGTCATCTTTTGAAACTACCTTGGTATTTGTTCTATTAGGTGTAGCTTTTACAGCTTTTATTTTTTTAAGAGTTACTGATTACTTAGACAACTCTAAATAGAACAAGTTTTATTCTTTAAAAAAATAGGTTTTCACAGATAACCTTTAGATTTTTTTAACAAAAACTTATGTAATTTTTTACATCTTTGTTCGCTATACTATTTTAAGTATTAAAAATCATTGAGATTATTTTTACTAATAATTCACATGATTTTAATCTATGTAGAATGAAGATATATCCAATAGAGACAGGTAACTTTAAATTAGACGGAGGTGCAATGTTTGGCGTTGTGCCAAAAACTATTTGGCAAAAAACAAACCCTGCAGACAGCAATAATTTAATAGACATGAGTATGCGCTCTATGCTTATAGAGGATGGCAATCGTTTAATTCTTATAGATACAGGTTTAGGCGCAAAACAATCTAATAAATTTTATAGTTATTACTACCTTTTCGGAGACTTTTCATTAAATTCTTCTCTAGCAAAACACGGTTTTCATAGAGATGATATTACAGACGTTTTTTTAACACATCTACATTTTGATCACTGTGGTGGTGCTATTGAATGGAATGTAGATAGAACTCTTTTACAGCCTGTATTTAAAAATGCTAAGTTCTGGTCTAATGAAAAACATTGGGACTGGGCAATTGAACCAAACCCTAGAGAAAAAGCTTCTTTTCTCAAAGAAAACATTAATCCTATTAAAGAAAGCGGACAATTAAATTTTATTGATAACAACTACAAAGATCAGATTGGTTTTGATGTTCTTTTTATGGATGGTCATACAGAAAAGCAAATGTTACCAATGATATCTTATCAAGATAAAACAATTGTTTTTATGGCAGATTTACTACCAACAATTGGTCATATTCCTTTGCCTTATGTTATGGGTTATGATACAAGGCCTCTTTTAACAATAAAGGAAAAAGCTGTATTTTTAAACGAGGCAGCAGATAAAGAATATTATCTTTTTTTAGAGCACGATGCTTACAATGAACTTTGTACTGTTGCGCATACTGAAAAGGGAGTTAGATTAAAAAACACACACAAATTTACAGACATATTTAATTAAACATAAAATAAATTATGAGGATTTTAAAACCAATTTTATACACAGCAACTGCTGGATTATTTTTTTCAAGTTGTAAGTCAATTTCTACCATTCCAGTTCCGCAAGGTTCTGATGTAGCAATTACTGCAGTAGCTAAAAAAGCACCATTAACAGATGCTCAAAAAAATAACTGGGGGAATTTAGATTTAATAAAAGATTCTATTCCTGGTATGTCAGTAGAAAAAGCGTATAATTTCTTAAAAGGAAAAAAGAGCGTAACAGTTGTTGTTGGGGTTGTAGATTCTGGAACAGATTTAGGTCATGAAGATTTAAAGGATGTTGCTTGGGTAAATACAAAAGAAGTAGCAGGAAACGGAATTGATGATGATAAAAATGGTTATGTAGATGATATTAATGGTTGGAATTTTTTAGGAGATGCTTACAAAGAAAACTTAGAAGCAGCTAGAATTTTACACAATCCATCTCTAGCAAGCCCAGAAATTGTAGCAGAAATAAAGGCAAAACAAGAAGAAAAAGTAGCAAATTCTGGAAAGGTAAAAATGAGATACGAACAAATGCTAAACGGAGTTAACGCAGCCGATGAAGGTTTAACAGCGCATTTGGGGTCAAAAGATTATTCTGCGAAAGATGTTGCAGCAATTGTAACTGAAGATGCTTCTTTATTAAAAAATGTTGCCCTTGCGCAACAAATGTATGGTTTTGGTTTGTCTTCTTTAAAGCAAGCACAAACAGAAATTAAAAAAGAGATAGCGAAGTTAGATGCTTTATCAGATAATAAATACACAAACTATAGAAAAGGAGATAACCCAGAAGATATGAATGATTCTCCTGGTTATGGAAATGGAAATCCTGGAGTTTCTATTAAAAGTGAAGCACATGGAACCCATGTTTCTGGAATTATTGGAGCATCAAGAAATAATGGAAAAGGAATGAATGGAGTAGCAGATAATGTAAAAATTATGGCTGTACGTTCTGTGCCTGACGGAGATGAATATGATAAGGATGTTGCTTTAGGTATACGCTATGCAGTAGATAACGGTGCAAAAGTAATTAATACTAGTTTTGGTAAAGCATATTCTCCGCATAAAGAATGGGTATATGAAGCAATTCAATATGCAGCAAAACATGATGTATTAATTGTAAATGCAGCAGGTAATGATGGTAATAATATTGATGTTGTAAAAACATACCCAAATGATTCTAAAGATTTACTAACAGAAGTTTCTGATAATGTATTAACGATTGGTGCAATGAGTGCAAACTACAATGAAAATTTACCAGCTAGTTTTTCTAACTACGGTAAAATAAATGTAGATATTTTTGCGCCAGGCGTAAAAATATACTCTACTACGCCAGAAAACGAATACAAACATTTTAGTGGAACATCAATGGCAGCGCCATCTACAGCAGGAGTGGCCGCTTTAATACGTTCTTATTACCCTAAGTTATCTGCAAGTCAGGTAAAGCATATTATCATGAATTCTGGAACAAAGATTGATTTAAAAGTTGCAAAACCAGGTTCAGCATCTAGAGAAAACCCTAAAGGAGATTTAGTTTCTTTTGCAGATTTGTCTGTTTCTGGTAGAGTTGTAAATGCATACAATGCTTTAAAAATGGCAGAAAGAATTGTAAAAAGAAAAAAGTAATTATTTAAATAATAAAAGCGGTATTTTTAGAATGCCGCTTTTTTTTGAACTTAAATGAATTTATAGATGAGAAAAATTTACTCCTTAGGACTGTTGTTGATATTTTTAACAGCTTGTAAACTTACAAAGAATACATCTATTGTCGCCAAGGAAACCTACTGGCAGCAACATGTAGATTATACAATGGATATTGATGTAGATGTAAAAAATTATCAATACAAAGGGAAACAGACCTTAGTTTATACGAATAACTCTCCAGACGATTTAAAAAAAGTGTTTTATCACTTATACTTTAATGCCTTTCAACCGGGTTCTCAAATGGATGTTAGATCTTTAAATATAAAAGATCCAGATAGACGGGTTAGAGATAGAATTAGTAAATTAAAGCCTAATGAAATTGGTTACATCAAAGTAAATTCTTTAAAACAAAACGGAGTGCTAGTTTCTCATGAAACGGTAGGTACAATTTTAGAAGTTAAATTGAATGAGCCTATAAAATCTGGAGAAAGTGTTACTTTAGAAATGAATTTTGATGCGCAAGTGCCTGTTCAAATTCGTCGTTCTGGAAGAAATAATAAAGAAGGTGTTGCTTTTTCTATGGCACAATGGTATCCTAAATTAGCAGAATACGATTTTCAAGGTTGGCATACGCCTCCATATATTGCAAGAGAGTTTCAAGGTGTTTGGGGAGATTTTGATGTAACGATTCATATTGATAAAAATTATACTGTTGGTGGTTCGGGGAATTTACAGAATCCCCAAGAAGTTGGGCATGGTTATCAAGATGCTTTACAAGAGTTAAATCTGCCAGCTGGCGATAAATTAACATGGAACTTTAAAGCGCCTGATGTGCATGATTTTATGTGGGCTGCAGATTCAGAATACAAACACGATGTTTTAAAAATGGAAAACGGAATAGATTTACATTTTTTATATAAGGAAAATCTAGACTCAAAATATTTAAAAAACTGGCAAGAATTACAGCCTAAAGTTGCTGAATTAATGACGTATTTCAGCAAAAATGTTGGTCAATATCCCTACAAACAATATTCTGTAATTCAGGGAGGAGATGGAGGAATGGAGTATGCAATGGCTACTTTAATTACTGGCGAACGTAATTTTGGAAGTCTTTTTGGGGTTACTGCTCACGAAATGGCGCACACATGGTTTCAGTTTTTATTAGCAACAAACGAAAGTTTACATCCTTGGATGGATGAGGGTTTTACAACTTACATTTCTAATAAAGCAGAAAATGAAATCTTAAAAGAAAATAAAAACAATCCTCATGCTGGCTCTTACAGCGGTTACAGAACTATTGTTGATAACGGGTATGAAGAATCTTTGTCTACGCATGCAGACAGATATCATACCAATTGGGCTTATGGAACAGCAAGTTATTCTAAAGGAAATATTTTCTTATCGCAATTAGAGTATGTAATTGGAAAGGAAAATGTTGAGAACGGATTAAAAAAATATTTTACCGATTTTAGTTTTAAGCATCCAACACCAAATGATATTAAACGTTCTATGGAAAAAGTTTCTGAGATCGATTTAGGTTGGTATTTAAATGAATGGACACAGACTTTGCATACCATTGATTATGGTGTAAAATCGGTTAATGGAAAAACAATAACGCTAGAAAGAATTGGTAAAATGCCAATGCCTATTGATGTTGAGGTTGTTTACCAAGATGAAACTACAGAAAGTTTTAATATTTCATTAGAAATGATGAGAGGAAGTAAGCCCACAAAGGCAACATTTTTAAAAGATTGGGGTTGGGCGTATCCAACGTATTCTTTTGATGTTTCTAAAGAGGTAAAATCTGTGCAAATTGATAAAAGCGGCTTAATGGCAGATATTAATTTAGAGAATAATATTTTTGAAGTGAAATAGATTTAATGAGAGAGAAATTTAATTGGCGAGGTGAAAATCTCGCCTTTTTTATTGAATAAATTCTTCAATTTTATTATTCGGAATAAAACCTTTAAGCATTAAAAAGACACCACAAACTATTAGAATAATTCCCATTATTCGTTTTAATCGATAAATAACTAAAGGAGTCAATTTGCTTTTTAGTTGCTTTGCTAAGAGTATTTTACCTAAATCTGTAACTGCATAACCTAAAATTACTGTGGCAAAGTACCAAAAAATACTGGTAGGATTCATATCTAAAGTTGGCCCTACTACGACAACAATTCCCAGCCAGCCTGCTAGAACGCCAATGTTTATAAAGTTTAAAAAGTATCCTTTAAAAAAGAGTTTAACATAATTACTTTTAACACGAACTTCAATTGTTTTGGCATTTTCTAATGCTTCTTTTTTGCTTTGTTTATCAAAGTAGGTAATGAGGCCGTAAATAACAAGAACCAAACCCCCGATGAAAAATAGTCGAGGATCATCTTTAATTTTTTCTAATAAAGATCTACTTCCAAAATAAGCGATTAGTATAAAGGTAATATCACCAGCAATAACTCCAATATCAAAAGAAATGGCAGCTCTAGCGCCCTTTAAAATACTGGTTTGTATCAACATAAAAAATACAGGGCCAATCATGAAAGCCATGAAAAAGCCAATTAAGAATGCATTTTTAAAATCGTAGATATCCATAGCTTAAAAATACTATTTTTTAGTTGAAGGGTAAAAAAAGGATGGTAAAACCATCCTCTCTGAATAAAAGATTTATTGTTTCTTATTGAATTTGTTTTTAAACGTCGTCAAAATCAATAGCAATATTGGGTGTGGTAGGAAATGCCTGACAAGCTAGAACAAGACCCTCTTCTATTTCACTATCTGATAGAATTGAGTTTTTAACCATCACTGCCTTTCCTTCTGTAACTTTACACAAACAAGAGCTACAAACACCTCCTTGACACGAGTAAGGTGCGTCTAAATTATTGCGTAAACTAGCTGATAAAATATCATCAGTTTGTTTCATTACAAATTTAGTTTCCTCATCATCTAACAATACAGTTACCTCTGTGCTTCCTTCTTGTATCTCTGAAACGGCAGTCTCATCAACAGACGCTGTAAATAATTCGAAATGAATGTTTTCATCAGCGAGACCCTGCTCAGAAAGTGTTGCAGAAACTTCTTTAATCATTTCTTCAGGTCCGCAGAGATAAGCAGCATCAAAATTGGTGTCTTTGTATGTGCTGTTGATGAAGGATTTTGTGTTTGTTTTATTAATTCTACCAAGTAAAGAGTCTTCTACTTGCTCTCTACTATACACATAATGTAGGTTAAAACGTTCTGAATTTACTTCTTTGAAAACGTCTAACTCTTTTTTGAAAATGGTATCAGCTACCGTTTTGTTTCCATAGATTAAGGTAAAAGTAGACGAAGATTCACTTGCTAAAACATCTTTAACCATCGATAAAATAGGTGTAATTCCTGATCCAGCAGCAAAGGCAATATAATTTTTATTAGCTTTTGGTTCTAGTATAAATTTTCCTTCCGGTTCAGAGATTTCTATAAAATTCCCTGCTTTTAATTCTGAGGTTGCATAGGTAGAAAAAACACCATTTTCTACAGCTTTAATCGCTACTTTTAAATAGGTATCCGTTGGTGAAGAACAGATAGAATATGCTCTTCTTACCTCGTTACCGTTAATTGTTTTTTTGAGTGTTAAATATTGCCCAGAATGAAAGGCAAATTTAGATTTTAAATTTCCGGGTATTTTAAAAACAAGAGAAACCGCATCGGCGGTTTCTCTGATTACATCGTGTATATTTATTTTGTGAAATGTTGCCATTTAAAAATGTATGTATTATACCAAATTATTTGCCACTAAATATTCGGCAATTTGAACTGTGTTTGTAGCAGCACCTTTACGTAAGTTGTCTGCAACAATCCACAAATTTAAGGTATTTTCTTGAGATTCATCTCTTCTAATTCGTCCAACAAATACTTCGTCTTTATCATGTGCATTTATTGCCATTGGGTAAACGTTGTTTGCTAAATCATCTTGAACAATAACACCTGGAGTTTCTGTTAGTATTTTGCGAATTTCAGTCAGATCAAAATCATTTTCAAACTGAACATTTACTGCTTCAGAATGTCCCCCAGAGGTAGGTATTCTCACAGCGGTTGCTGTTACAGAAAAAGAATCATCACGTAAAATTTTCTTTGGTTCTTTCACCAACTTCATTTCCTCTTTCGTGTATCCGTTTTCTAAGAAAATATCACAATGAGGTATTGCATTTCTTCCTATTTTATGAGGATATGCCATCTCGCCCTCAACACCCGCTTCTTCATTATCTAATTGTTGCACCGCTTTTACACCTGAACCAGAAACAGACTGGTAGGTAGAAATTACGACACGTTTCATTTTATATTTTAAATGCAACGGAGATAACGCAGCAACTAATTGTATGGTAGAGCAGTTGGGATTTGCTATAATTTTATCATCCTTAGTTAAAACATCTCCATTTATTTCTGGAACTACCAATTTCTTTGTAGGATCCATTCTCCATGCAGAAGAATTATCAATAACAGTTGTGCCCACTTCTGCAAATTTAGGAGCCCATTTTAAAGAGGTATCTCCACCAGCAGAAAATAAAGCCACATCTGGTTTCATGGTTAATGCGTCTTCTAAAGTAACTACTTTAAAATCCTTTCCTTTATAGGTTAATTTTTTACCAGCAGACCTGGCAGATGCTACAGGTATTAATTCTGTTATAGGTAAATTACGTTCTTCTAAGACTTTTAACATTACAGTTCCAACCATTCCAGTTGCTCCAACTACAGCTATTTTCATCACTTTTAATTTTGGTGTTCTAAATTGAGCTGCAAAGATGCTAAAAAAAGGTATAAATTAAATTACATAAAACGTTATAAATCAACCAAAGTTTAAAAATTGAGCACAAATTTTTCTAATGTTTAAAATTAAACAGATTGATGTAATTATTTAGGTCTGCAGATTGTTTGTCTAAAGCTTGCTGCTTTGCTGGCCAAATTTGTTAAGCATTATGTGACCGTTTTTCATCTTTTTTATAGATAATGATTTAATATATAAAATACTGAAAATAAGCAAGGTAAACTGGTTTAATTTTTGAGTACATCAATTTTAAAAAATTACTACATTTGCAAAAAATAAATATTAAGTTTAACCTAATTAGTATAGCATGCAACTGTACAATAAGTTAAGCGCAATAGAACGCGCTGCATTAATTGATGAAGCTGGCAAAGACCGCCTCACCATATCATTCTATCAATATTACAAGATAGAAAACCCACAATTATTTAGAGATAAGTTATTCTTAGAATGGAATGCCTTAGATGTTTTAGGAAGAATTTATGTTTCTTTTGAAGGTATAAATGCGCAATTGTCTGTTCCTTCAGAAAACTTTTATGCTTTAAAAGAGCAATTAGATAGTATTTCTTTTTTGAAAGATATTCGTCTAAATGTTGCCGTTGAGCATGATAATAAATCATTCTTAAAACTAAAAGTAAAAGTTAGAAACAAGATTGTAGCCGACGGTTTAAATGATGATACTTTTGATGTTACCGCTAAAGGAGTTCATTTAAACGCTAAAGAGTTTAATGAAATGTTAGCAAATCCTGATACTGTTTGTGTAGATATGCGCAATCATTATGAGAGTGAGATTGGTTATTTTGATGGAGCCATAACGCCAAACGTGGATACGTTTAGAGACTCTTTAGATATTATTGAAGAGGATTTAAAGGATAACAAAGAAGATAAAAACTTATTGATGTATTGTACTGGCGGAATTCGTTGTGAAAAAGCATCAGCGTATTACAAGCACAAAGGATTTAAAAATGTTTTTCAGCTTGAAGGCGGAATTATAGAATACACACGTCAAGTAAAAGACGAGGGAATTGAAAATAAATTTATTGGTAAAAATTTTGTTTTTGATCACCGAAGAGCAGAGAGAATTTCAGAGGATGTAGTTTCTAATTGTCATCAATGTGGTAAAGCGTGTGATACACATACAAATTGCGCAAATGAAGGGTGTCATTTATTATTTATTCAATGTGATGAATGTTCAGAAAAGATGGAGAATACCTGTTCTACAGATTGCCAAGAAACCATTAAATTGTCTTTTGAAGAACAAAAAGAATTAAGAAAAGGAAAAGGAAATAGTAATAAAATTTTTAAAAAAGGACGAAGCGAAGTTTTAAAATTTAAGAAATAAAATTTATGATTCATAAAGTTTTTAAAATGCTTCAACTTATGCGTTCTTTTTAACACTTTAGAAGCTATTGTAAAACGATTTCTAATTCAACAGAAACGAATTCTTACGAACATAGAGGTAAGATAAAGGCTTGAACTATATTTGTTGTGTAATCACACAAAAAAAATGTTGCAAGAACTTTGCGTAAACCTGTTTTTTCATTCTTTAAGAATGCTTATATTTACAGATTAGCGAAGGTTAGATTGTGTTTTACTATCAGTCTAATAATCAATTTATAAACCAAGAGGTTTTTATCTTTTTAATAGTTTTTTTAGGAGGCTTGCTGCTAAAAAGAATCTTTAAAGAATATCAACTACAAAAATATATATACTTACATGGCATGTGGAAGTTGTGGTACAACAGAAAATGGTGTACCAAAAGGTTGTAAAAGTAATGGTAATTGTGGAAGTGGAACCTGTGGAAGTGGTAGTAATAAATTAGCCGTTTTCGATTGGTTGTCCAATATGACGCTGCCTAGTGGGCAAGAGAAATTTAATATTTTTGAGGTTCGTTTTAAAAACGGAAGAAAGCATTTTTATAAAAACCCTGATAATTTACCCATAACTATGGGAGATATTGTAGCAACAGAGGGTTCTCCGGGACATGATGTTGGAACGGTTTCTTTAGCAGGAGAGTTGGTGAAAGTGCAAATGAAAAAGCGAAAAATTACTCCTGATCATGAGGATGTAAGGAAAATATACAGAAAAGCTAGTCAGAGAGATATTGATATTTGGCAAAAATCGAGAGAGAAAGAAGAAGAAACTCAGCGAAAGGGTAGAGAGATTTTAGGCAAATTAGGTTTGCAAATGAAGTTGTCTGATGTAGAATATCAAGGCGATGGCAACAAAGCTACTTTTTATTATACAGCAGAAGCAAGAGTAGATTTTAGGCAGTTAATTAGAGATTTGGCCAGTGCGTTTTCTATTCGTGTAGAAATGAAACAGGTTGGTGCAAGACAAGAAGCCGCAAGATTAGGTGGCGTTGGTTCTTGTGGTAGAGAATTGTGTTGTTCTACTTGGCTAACAGATTTTAGGAAAGTAACAACGTCAGCAGCACGATATCAACAATTATCACTAAATCCGTTAAAATTAGCAGGACAATGTGGCAAGCTTAAATGTTGTTTAAATTTTGAGTTAGATACCTACTTAGACGCTTTAAAACCATTTCCGAAACAAGATTTAGTTTTAAAAACAGAAAAAGGAGACGCTGTTTTTGTAAAGATGGATATTTTTAAAAATCACCTCTGGTATACTTATAAAGAAGAACGTTTTAAGTGGTTTAGACTTACTCTAGAGCAAGTTTTAGAAATAGTTGAGCTCAATAAAAAAAATGAAAAATCTGTTTCATTAGAAGAATACGAAGATGATGTTGAGGTTCCTGTTAAGGTAGATTTTGAAGATGCTGTTGGGCAAGATAGTCTAACGCGTTTTGATGTACCAAAAACGAATAAACGAAAGAAGAATAATAGGAATAGAAACAAGAAAAAACCAGCAAGAGATCAAGCTAACAATAATAGCAAAACTAAACCAAGGCCAAACCCGAATCAAAAAAAGAAACCTCAGGGGAAAAATCAGCCAAATCAAAAATCAAATCAAAAACCGAAGCCTAACTCTGAGTCAAGAGCTAAACCCAAACCAAAGCCTCAAAGGAATACAAATCGACCAGAGGGAGAAGTTAAAAACGGGAATAAACTAAGAAGAAATAATAGAAATCGTAAAAAAAACAATCCAAAAAATGATGATAATTCTGAAAAGAAATAGACTCTCTCTTTTTTTATGCATTCTTTTTTTGATATTTTCTTGTAACGATAAAATTGATTTTAATCAATATAAGTCTATAGATACAGATGGGTGGAAATCAGATGAAAAAATATCGTTTACATTTGATATAAAGGATACAATTTCTCCAAAAAATCTATTTATCAATCTTAGAAATAATAATGGGTACGAGTTTAGTAATTTGTATCTAATTACCGAGCTCGTTTTTCCAAACAAAACTTTGGTTGTAGATACGTTACAATACGAAATGGCAGATGAAACAGGTTTATTCTTAGGAACAGGTTTTACAGAAATTAAAGAAAACAAATTATTTTATAAAGAAAAAAAGGTGTTTCCAAGTATAGGAACATACATTTTTAATGTACGCCATGCAATGCGGAGAAATGGAGAAGTTCGTCCAATTGAATTTCTAAAAGGAGTTCAAGATATTGGTTTTAGTATAGAAAATTAGATGAAAATGGCGAAAAAAAAAGTAAAAAATTTTAGAAAATATATCATTTGGTTCTGGGGTATTTCCTTAGGAACTTTTTCTCTTGTCATATTATTGTTTTTGTCTGCTTCTTGGGGAGGGCTCGGTGCTTTACCAACATTTGAAGAATTAGAGAATCCGGAAAACAATTTAGCAACAGAGGTTATTTCTTCTGATGGTAAAACACTCGGTAAATATGCTACAGAAAATAGGACGCCTATAAAATTTAAAGACTTACCACAAAATATTATTGAGGCATTAGTCGCTACTGAAGATGAACGGTTTTACGAACATTCTGGTATCGATTTTAGAGGTACAACAAGAGCTGTTTTAAAACCCGGAAGTGGAGGGGCTAGTACTATTACTCAGCAATTGGCTAGAATGTTGTTTACAGGACAGAAGTCTAGAAATAAAATTAAAAGGGTATTACAAAAAGTGAAAGAATGGGTTGTTGCTACAAAACTAGAAAGACAATATACCAAACATGAAATTATAACAATGTACCTAAATAAGTACGATTTTTTAAACCAAGCCGTTGGTATTCGTTCTGCAGCACGTATTTATTTTGGAAAAGAACCCAAAGAATTAGACATTCAAGAATCTGCAATGCTAATTGGAATGTTAAAAAACTCCTCTTATTTTAATCCATTAAGAAGACCCAAATTAGTAAAACAGAGAAGAAATGTTGTTTTAAAACAAATGAATCGTAATGAGTTTATCACGCTTAAAGAAAAAGATTCTTTGCAACAATTAAATTTAGGTTTAGATGTTCATAAAGAAGGTCATTCTGAAGGCTCTGCAACTTATTTTAGATCTTATTTACAAAAATACCTAAGAAAGTGGGTAAAAGAAAATCCAAAACCCAACGGAGAACAATACAATATTTTTAGAGATGGCTTAAAGATTTATGTAACCATAGACTCTCGCATGCAAAAATATGCGGAAGAAGCGATTGAAGAGCATATGTCTAATTTGCAATCCTACTTTTTTCAAGAACAAAAAACGAACAAAACAGCTCCTTTTTATGAGTTAGAGAAGTCTGAAATTAATACGATTTTAGAGAGAGCTAAGAAGAATTCTGACAGATATAAAAGACTAAAAATTGCAGGAAAATCTAAAAATGAGATTGATAAAATTTTCAAGAAAAAGACAAAGATGAGTGTTTTTTCTTGGAAAGGAAATATTGATACAATCATGTCTCCAATAGATTCAATAAGATATTATAAATACTTTTTACGTTCGGGATTATTATCAATAGAACCTGAATCTGGCCATATAAAAGCTTGGGTTGGTGGTATTGATAATAAACATTTTAAGTATGATGCAGTTGCACAACAGAAAAGACAAGTAGGTTCAACTTTTAAGCCATTTGTCTATGCTACAGCCATTAATCAATTAAAATTATCTCCATGTGAAGAGTTTCCAAATATACCTTATACAATTCCTAAAGGAAAATATGGAATTCCTGAAGAATGGACTCCAAAAAATTCTAGTGATGAATATGGAGGAATGATATCTTTAAAAGGTGGATTAGCAAAATCTGTAAATACAATGTCAGTAAGACTGATAGATATGGTTTCTCCGAGAAATGTTGTTCGTTTGGCAAAATCTGCAGGTATAGAAAGTAGAATACGAGCAAACCCATCTATAGCATTGGGAGCGGTAGATTTATCATTAATAGAAATGGTAAGTGCATATGCCACTTTCGCGAACAAAGGTTTACGAGTTGCTCCAATGATTTTAACAAGAATTGAAGATAAAAATGGAACCGTATTACAAGAGTTTATTCCAGAAACCAAAGAAGTTTTAAGTGAAGAGTCTGCCTATGTTGTGTTGGATTTATTAAAAGGTGTGACACTCTCTGGCTCAGGAGTTCGTTTACGTTTGCCTTGGGAAAAACCCGGTTATGTTACTGGACATCCTTATAAATTTACAAATCCAATTGCGGGTAAAACAGGTACAACACAAAATCAATCAGATGGATGGTTTATGGGAATTGTGCCTAATTTAGCAACAGGAGTTTGGACTGGTGGAGAAGATAGAGCAACACATTTTGAAGGAATTGCAAAGGGGCAAGGAGCAACAATGTCTTTACCTTCTTGGGCATTATATATGCAAAAATGTTATGCTGACCAGACATTAAATATCAGTTTAGAAGATTTTGAAAAGCCAGAAAACATATCGATTAAGATTGATTGTGGTGAAAAGCCTGATGAAGAACTTGAAGAAGAATCTGATAAGGATAAAGAGGTAGAGCCAGAGCCAGAGGAGGATACAGAATTTTAATGTTCACTAAATTTACTTGTGCTGAACTTATTTCAGTATTTTTAATAACAAATCATAAATAGAATTGCTATGATAAATAAAAAAGTAAACAATGTAGAAGAGGCTTTACAAGGTGTTAAAAGTGGAATGACTTTTATGCTTGGTGGTTTTGGTTTGTGTGGTATTCCAGAAAATGCTATTTCAGAATTAGTAAAATTAGATGTCAGAGACATTACTTGTATTTCAAATAATGCAGGTGTAGATGATTTTGGTCTGGGATTATTGCTACAAAATAAACAAATTAAAAAAATGATTTCTTCTTATGTCGGAGAAAATGATGAGTTTGAACGTCAAATGTTATCCGGAGAATTAGAAGTAGAATTAACACCTCAAGGTACTTTAGCAGAGAAATGTAGAGCTGCGCAAGCTGGGTTTCCGGCATTTTATACACCAGCAGGTTATGGTACTGAAGTTGCTGAAGGAAAAGAAACTAGAGATTTTGATGGAAAAATGTATGTTCTAGAACCTGCATTTAAAGCTGATTTTGCATTTGTAAAAGCTTGGAAAGGTGATGCGGCAGGTAATTTAATTTTTAAAGGAACTTCAAGAAATTTTAATCCAAATATGTGCGGAGCAGCAACAATTACGGTTGCAGAAGTAGAAGAAATGGTTCCTGTTGGCGAGTTAGAACCAAATAATGTTCATATTCCGGGCATATTTGTACAACGAATTTTTCAAGGAACAGCATATGAAAAGAGAATTGAACAACGAACTGTAAGACAAAAAAGCTAATTATGTTAGATAAAAACGGAATAGCGAAACGAATCGCACAAGAAGTTCAAAACGGATTTTACGTAAATCTGGGAATTGGAATTCCAACTCTTGTTGCAAACTATGTGAGAGAGGATATAGAAGTGGAGTTTCAAAGTGAAAATGGCGTTTTGGGTATGGGGCCTTTTCCTTTCGAAGGGGAAGAAGATGCAGATATTATAAATGCGGGTAAACAAACAATTACCACAATGCCTGGTGCAAGTTTTTTTGATTCTTCAATGAGTTTTTCTATGATTCGCGGTAAACATGTTCATTTAACTATTTTGGGAGCAATGGAAGTTGCGCAAAATGGGGATATCGCTAACTGGAAAATTCCGGGAAAAATGGTAAAAGGAATGGGCGGAGCAATGGATTTAGTGGCTTCTGCAGAAAATATTATTGTTGCAATGATGCATTCAAATAAACGTGGAGAATCTAAAATCTTAAAAAAATGTTCTTTGCCTTTAACAGGGGTTGGTTGCGTAACAAAAGTGGTTACTAATTTGGCTGTACTTGAAGTAAAAAACAACCAATTTCATTTGTTAGAAAGAGCTCCAGGAGTTTCTGTTGCAGAAATTCAAGAAGCTACAGAAGGAACTTTAATTGTAAATGGAGAAATTCCGGAAATGACTATTTAAGATGGAGTTATTTAAAAAAACGTATTGGTTAATTTATCCAATTCTTATTGCCGTATTTATGTTGATTTTTGATCAACTTTATAAAACTGATAGTTTTCCTATGAAAGCTATTATTTGTGCTTTTTTGGCTTTTTTGTTATCGCCAAGAAAAAAAATAATTGCAACTCAAACAGGAAAAATTAAACAAATCACATGGCTATTTCTAAAGAAGCCGGTTATTTTAGAATAAATGAAAATAATATCATACAACGTAAACGGAATTAGAGCAGCTTTAAAAAAAGGCTTTTTAGATTGGTTAGAAGCTGCAAATCCGGATATAATTTGCATTCAAGAAACAAAAGCACATAAAGAGCAATTAGATGTAACTGAATTCGAAAATGCAGGTTATCCTTATCATTATTGGTTTTCAGCGCAGAAGAAAGGATATTCTTCAGTAGCAATTTTTTGTAAAGAAAAACCCAATCATATAGAATATGGTACAGGAATTGAATCTATGGATTTTGAAGGTAGAAATTTACGTGTAGATTTTGATGATGTTTCTATAATGAGTTTGTATTTGCCTTCTGGTACAAATTCAGAAAGGTTGAGTTTTAAGTTTAATTATATGGATGAATTTCAGCAATATATCAATGATTTAAAACAAGAAATTCCCAATTTAGTAATCTGTGGAGATTATAACATTTGTCACGAATCAATAGATATTCATAACCCAAAAATGAAAAATGTTTCTGGATTCTTACCCGAAGAAAGAGCTTGGATGGGAGAGTTTATAAACAGTGGGTTTATAGATAGTTTTCGCTTTCTAAATCAAGATAGACAAGAATATTCTTGGTGGAGCTATAGAGCAAACGCTAGAGCAAATAATAAAGGCTGGCGTTTAGATTACGCAATGGTATCAGCACCCTTAAAAGAAAAAATTTCTAGAGCTTATATTTTACCAGAAGCAAAACATTCAGATCATTGCCCTATCGCTTTAGAGTTAGCTATTTAAAATAAAAAATGAAGAAACTAATTATATTTCTCCTTTTAACAAGTTCTCTTTTCTCTCAAGAGAAAAAAGACACTCTTTTTGTGGCGACAGATTCTTTAATGAAATCAGTGGAATTAGATGTTTCTTTAACCGCAAAAGATTCAGTAATAAATGAGATTGCAGGAAGCTTTTTTTCTGATAAAGATTTAAGAATAATCGATAGTTTACTTGTACAAGAAAAATTTAATTCAGCCTTAATAGATACGCTTGTTTATATAATTAATGATAAGGACATTACAGGAAACACAAATTTAGTTTTAACTAAGGATTTATTAAAAGTTCGTCTTTCTAAATTAAATGCTAAAACACCTTTTAATTTAGCGTACAATATTTCTTTAGAAAAAGTAATTAACAGCTATCTACTTAACCGTAAAAAGTATTATCCGGCTTTAATGGCAAAGGCACAATATTATTTTCCAATATTTGAGCAATATTTAGATCAATACGACATTCCTTTAGAAATGAAGTACTTGGCTATTGTAGAGTCTGCTTTAAGACCCAAGATAAAATCCAGCGTTGGCGCAACAGGTTTGTGGCAATTTATGTATGGTACAGGAAAAGAGTTTGATTTAAAAGTGAGTTCTTATGTGGATGAGCGCCAAGATCCTGTAAAAGCAACGATTGCAGCTTGTAAGTATTTAAGTCAGTTATTTACCATTTTTGGCGATTGGGACTTAGCTTTAGCAGCCTATAATTCTGGCCCTGGAAATGTAAGAAAAGCAATAAAACGTTCTGGTGGATATAAAAATTATTGGAATATTAGACCTTATTTACCAAGAGAGACAGCAGGTTATGTGCCGGCATTTTATGCAACAATGTATATTTTTGAATTCGCAGAAGAGCATAAAATTTATTCTGAAATTCCAATGTTTTTTAACTTTCAAACCGATACAATTCAAATAAAAAGAACGATTAGTTTCGATCAAATTTCTGAGATAATTGATGTTGATGAAGAGGTGTTAACTACTTTAAATCCCTCTTATAAGTTAGCTATTATTCCGTTTATAAAGGACAGAAATTACGCTGTAAGATTGCCAAGCAACAAAATTGTAGACTTTTTAGACAAAGAAAAAGAGATTTATGCCTTGGCAGATGCCGATGATGCGCAAAGAGAAAAACCGTTGCCTAAATATTTTGAAATGGATAAACGCATTCGTTACAAAGTTAGAAGTGGCGATTTTTTAGGAAAAATTGCTAATAAATTTGGTGTACGTGTAAGTGATCTTAAACGATGGAATAGCTTAAAAAGTAGTCGATTAAAAATAGGACAAAGATTATTTGTTTATCCTAAAAAACTTAATTTTTCACCTAAAAATTCATCAAAAGACAAAGAGACACAATCTACTATAAAAGGGTCACCTAAGGTTTATGTTGTAAAAAAAGGAGAGTCACTTTGGAGTATTTCTCAAAAATTTAAAAATGTTTCCGTTGATAAAATTAAAAAATGGAACAATATTTGGAGTGCTAAAGACTTAAAGCCGGGAACTAAATTAAACTTATTTAAAAGCTAAATTTATGAAGAAGATATTCTTACTATTTGTGATTACCGTTTTATTAGTAGCATGCGGAAACAACGATAAAGTTGTTTTACGAGATTCAATTGGTAAAATAAACAAAGTATTGGTTGTTACTAAATCTAGTGATTGGGAAGGTAGTCTTGGAAAGGAAATTAGAAATTCTTTTGGTGAATTAATGGTTGGTTTACCACAGCCAGAATCTCTTCTATCTGTTTCGCAAGTTGCGCCCAATGGATTTGGAACGATGATGAGGGTTAGTAGAAATATTTTAGTGATTGGTATAGGAGATGAAGAAAAATATTTTGTAAAAAATAATATCTATGCGCAACCCCAAACGGTTATTTATGTTTATGCTAAAGATGATGAAGGTGTTGTAAAAATGTTTAAAAAACATGAAAAAGAAATTATAAAAACATTTATTCAGTCGGATATAAATAGAACTCAGAGTTTGTTTAGAAAGAATAAATTAGATGATACTCAATTTAAAACGCTCCAAAAATTAGGGATTTCCCTCACTATTCATGATAAATTTAACACTGTGGATGATACAGGAGAATTCTTGTGGTTGCGCCATCATTTATCAAGTGGAATCGCAAAAACCGGAAGTAATAATATTTTAGTCTACTCAGTTCCTTTAGAAGATGAAACGAAAGTTACAGATAGTATTGTTGCTGTTAGAAATAGAATAGGAAAGAAATACATACCAGGTTCAGATCCAGAAAAAATGTATATGATTACCGAAGAGGCTTATACTCCTTTTACTTTTGATGCTGTTATAAATGGAAAGAAAGCTTATGAGACCCGGGGTAAATGGGAGGTTAAAAACGATTTTATGGCAGGTCCTTTTTTAAATTACACTGTAGTTGACAAAAAGAATAACAGGCTTGTTATTTTTGAAGGGTTTACCTATGCACCGTCTGTAAATAAAAGAGCTTTTCTGTTTGAATTGGAGGCAATCGCTAAATCCATGAAGATTAAATAAACCAATTTTATAATTTCAGATGTTATTTAGTAACCTATTTTAGCTCTAACTCTTTGCAGTACCTCGTTAGCGACTTTCGTTGCTTTCACTGATCCCACCATCAAAGCAGCATCTATTTCTTGTTTGTTTGCCATAAAGTGGTTATAGCGTTCCCTAACAGTGGCAAATTTGTCAATTATCAATTCAAATAAAGCTTGTTTTGCATGACCATAACCATAATTTCCACCCTCATAATTTGCTCTCATTTCTGTAATTTGGGTATCTGAAGCTAATAACTTATACAAACCAAAAACATTATCTGTATCGGGGTTTTTAGGTTCTTCTAAACCTAAACTATCTGTTTTAATAGACATTATTTGTTTTCTCAGTTTTTTGTCTGGTAAGAAAATATTGATAATGTTATTTCTAGATTTACTCATTTTTTCACCATCAGTTCCAGGAACTAATTTTGTGTTTTCTTGTATTTTGGCTTGAGGAGCAACTAATGTTTCCCCTACGATATTATTAAATCTGTTAGCAACATCACGTGTCATTTCTAAATGTTGTAATTGATCTTTACCTACAGGAACAATTTCAGCATCATATAATAGAATATCAGCAGCCATTAACATTGGATAAGAAAACAAACCGGCATTTACATCTCCTAATCTATCAGCTTTATCTTTAAAACTATGTGCTAATGTTAGCCTTTGGTATGGGAAGAAGCAACTTAAATACCAAGTTAATTCTGTTGTTTGCGGAATATCACTCTGTCTGTAAAAAACAGTTTTACTAATATCTAGACCACAGGCAAGCCAAGTTGCTGCAGTGCTATATGTGTTTTCTCTTAATTCTTTTCCATCTTTAATTTGAGTTAAAGAATGCATATCTGCAATAAATAGAAAGGCTTCATTTGCTGGATTATTAGCCATTTCTATAGCGGGTAGAATAGCGCCTAGTAAATTTCCTAAATGAGGTGTTCCAGTACTCTGAACACCTGTTAAAATTCTTGACATGGATGGTGTATTTTATGTATTTTGTGCTTGAGTGATATATCTTAACAGTCTGCCGCGGTAAAAATAAGGTTTTGTTTAAGAAAACCAACTAAACAAAAGAATAATAGTATTTTTGTCAACATTTTAGCGTTCAATAAATAAACTTTATTCTTTATTGCTAGGTAATTAAAAGATTAATTCAACGTTTATAGATTCAGTGAAGTATATTAAAATTCCTTTTTTATTAATTTGGCGATTGTGGTTTTATCTGTTAATGATAATAGCAATTTTTGTTCTGTCTCCTTTTTTATTGATATTTTCTTTTAGAGAAGATCATTATCATATTTTTTGGAGAGTGGCTAGAATTCTATCTAAAGTTCTAGTTTATGGTATGGGATTTCGTTTAGATTTCGAGACAGAAGAGGTTATTCAGCCGGATAAAAGTTATATGTTTTGCCCTAATCATGCATCCTTAATAGATCCATTTTTGTTAATTGTTTTAAGTAAGAACCCAATAGTTTTTGTTGGTAAACAGGAGTTAGCGAGAATACCAATTTTTGGATTTTTTTACAAAAGAGTTGTTATTATGGTGGATAGGAGCAATCACAAAAGCAGGAAAAGAGTTTTTGAATTGGCAAAAAAAAGATTACACGACGGGGTAAGCATGGCTATTTTTCCTGAAGGTTTAGTTCCTTCAGAAGATGTTGTTTTAGCACCTTTTAAAAAAGGAGCTTTTAGCTTAGCAATAGAATTTGAAATACCCATTGTACCCCAAGTTTATTACGATTGTAAACGTTTGTTTTCATGGGATGCGTTTAAAGGTGGTATTGGTGTTATTAGAGTGAGGCAGCATAAACCTATCTCAACAAAAGGAATGTCTATTGATAAAATGGAGTATTTAAAAGATAAAACATTTGATATTATTTATAATGCTTTGGCAGATGATGAGGTATATATGAAAGATACAAATAGAAAGAAATGAGTAAAAAATTAAACAAGACATATTCAAATACTGAAGAGCGTCTAAATATTTGGTCTCATGGATTAGGTTTGGTAGCGAGTAGTTTTGCGTTTCCTTTTTTAATTTTAAAAGCAATAAACTACTCTTCTTTTTGGCATATAGCAAGTTTTGTAATTTATGGGTTGAGTTTAATTATTCTATATGCAGCTTCTACTTTTTACCATGCTGCTATAAACCCAAAAAAAAGGCGAAGACTAAATATTTTTGATCATGCGGCTATTTATGTGCTAATTGCAGGTAGTTACACTCCTTTTTGTTTAGTCGCTTTAGATTCTGAGTTAGGTTGGTATATGTTTTTAGCTGTTTGGGTTTTTGCCTTAACAGGAATCGTTTTCAAGCTATTTTTTACTGGAAAATTTGACAAAATCTCTACAGCGATGTATCTTTTAATGGGCTGGCAAGTATTGTTTTTTATAAAACCTTTAATAAATGTTTTAACTAATTTTAGTTTAAATTTATTATTTGCTGGTGGTGTTTTTTATACTGTTGGAGCTATTTTATATTCAATAAAAAAAATACCCTACAACCACGCTATTTTTCATGTGTTTGTTTTACTTGGAAGTGTAAGTCATTTTTTATCCTTGTATTATTTATAGTTTAAAGATCTTTTAAATTTTATAACAGTGTTGTTTTTATGACCAATCTTTGAAGGGAGTTTTACTTATGCTTGAGTTGTAGTATTTGATATCTCCCGTTACTTCTTCATCTATCCATATTGGTTTTGTGAACGTTTCATTTTCATTATTTAATTCTACCTCTGCAATAACTAATCCTTCGTTATCGCCATAAAATTCATCAACTTCAAAAATATGATGACCTACTTTTACTAAATATCGAGTCTTTTCAATGATGCTTGGTTCACAGAGTAGTAGTAAGTCTTCTGCTTCTTCTTTGGTTATTTCTTTTTCCCACTCGAATCTTGTTGTCCCTGTGGCACTAGAAATACCCTTAATAGTCATAAACCCTTTTTCATTCGTAATTCTAATTCTTACGGTTCTATTTTTATCAGAGTTTAAATACCCCTGTTTTATATATTTCTCGGAGTAACTTTCATTCTTGAAATCGTTATTTTTTACTAAAAATTTTCTTTCTATTTCTACACTCATAAAAACTTGTGTTTATTGCACTAATGTAAGGTGTTTTATCGTTATTGTAACAATAAATAAATATCTTTGAGCATCAAATTTTAAAAATGAAAAAAAACTTTCTACTGTATATTTTATTTTTTTCACTGCAATTTTCTGCTCAGACAGATTATAGTGATTCATGGGAAGATTTTTATTCATACAATAATGTCAAAGATTTTGTAAAGGTAGATGCTACTATTTATGCTTTGGCAGATAACGCTGTTTTTACTTATGACATATCTACAAAAGAAATTAGTAAATTTTCGTCTGTACAGGGCTTATCGGGCGAAACAACGAGTTCAATTCATTATAATGCTAGTTATCAAAGATTATTTATCGGTTACGAAAACGGGTTGTTAGAGGTAATAGATAATGATGGTTCAATAACAATTTCATCAGATATTGTAAACTTTAATCAATCAGGAGAAAAGAGTATAAATCATATGAAAGAGTTTGATGACAAACTTTATTTATCAACTCCTTTTGGTATTGTAGTCTATGATATTAAAAAATTAGAGTTTGGAGATACTTTTTTTATTGGAAACAATTCTAGTTCTCTAGCGGTTAATCAAATAGAGGTTTTTAATGGATTAATTTATGCAGCCACTGATACAGGTATTTTTACTGCAGATATAACAAGTGATTTACTCATTGATTTTAATAATTGGAATGAGCAATTTTCTGGAAGAAATTTTAGTCAAATCTCATTATTTAACAACCAATTGTATGTTGCAGAAGGAGCAAGATTATATCGATTAATTGGTGGTGATTTGGTCGAAATAAGAAATTTCTTTCAAAATATTTTAGCGATTAAATCTTCATCTTCTCATTTGTCGGTTACTCTAAAAACTTCAGCTGAGGTTTTAGACATCTCAATGAATAGCGTGTTTCGATTTGCTAAAACAGCAGAATTTGATTTTACTTTAAATAATTCTTATTTTGAAAATGATATTGTTTTTTTAGCTTCCAAAGAATTTGGAATTTTAAATTCAAACTCAAGTCAAGTAGCAAGTTTTACAGAAATTCATCCAGAAGGTCCTGTGTTTAATGATGTGTTTTCAATTACGGCTCAAGATAATAGTTTGTGGGTAGTTTATGGCGGTTATTCTGGCACTAATTCTCCAAACCTCAATAAATATGGCTTTAGTCAGTTTAACGGAGAAAATTGGATTAATACACCCTATGATCCTAGTCTACCTGTAACGGACTTAACCCATGTTTCTATTGATTCATATTCAGAGAACAGAGTTTATATTGGTTCGTTTGGCTCAACATCTCAATTAAATAGCTTATCCACAGGAGGGCTTGCAGTTGTGGAAGACAATAAAATCACCAATTTCTATAATAATTTAAATAGTCCTTTAGATGATATAGATACAAGAGAAGCATATGTTTCAATTAGGGTAGCAGGCACAGCTTTTGATAATCAAGGTAATTTATGGGTTACAAATGTTGGAGTATTATCAGAATTAAAAAAACTTTCTCAATCTGGGCAATGGACGAGTTATAATTTGTCATCATTAACAACAAATAAAATCGCTATTGGTTTAAATGAAATAATAGTAGATAGAAATGGAATAAAATGGATAGGAACTAGATCAAATGGTGTTTATGCTTTTAGTGAAAATGGAAATAGAATGAAAGCACTTGTAGCCACAACAAACTTAGGAAATTTACCTGATTTAAACGTTAGAAGTGTTGCCGTTGATAGTAATAACAGAGTTTGGTTAGGTACTAAATCTGGTTTGGTGGTATATTCTAATGCCTCTGGTGTTTTTGATGATAATACACCAAATGCAAATCCAGTTGTAATTAATGGAAATGAAGATGGGTTTGGAGAAAGGCTTTTAGGTGATCAAACAATTAACTCTATTGTTATTGATGGCGCAGAAAACAAATGGTTTGGTACAGATAATGGTGGTGTTATATACACAAATCCAGATGGTCAGAAAACATTAGCTAATTTTAGCATGCAAAATTCTCCTTTACCTTCAAATCAAATTATAAAAATAGCAGTAGATGATAGTTCTGGAAAAGTATATTTTGCTACCAACAAGGGTATTGTTGCTTATAATAGTAAAGTTGCACCTTTTGGTGAGGTTTTGGGTGATGTTTATGCTTATCCAAACCCTGCTCTTAAAAACCACGAAACGGTTACTATAGATGGTAGAAATGGAACTCATTTGCCAAAAGGAACGAACGTAAAAATTCTTGATGTTGCAGGTACTTTAGTTTATGAAAGTAATGTTGTGGAAGGACAGGAATTACAGGGAGGTAAAGTTGTTTGGAATAAAAAAAATCTTGCAGGTAACAAAGTAGCTTCAGGTATTTACATTGTTTTACTATCTAATGACGATGCGTCAGAAACAGCAGTTACAAAAATAGCAATCGTAAACTAATGGCAGTTTTAGCAACAAAAGCCATTGTGTTAAGTTCTCTTAAATATAGTGACTCTAGTTTAATTGTAAAATGTTACACACAGAAAGAGGGATTAAAAGCATACTTAATTAGAGGTATTCTTAAGTCTAAAAAAGGAGGCTTAAAAGTGGCCTATTTTCAACCATTGACTCAACTTAATATTGTTGCAAACCATAATACTCGAGGTACTTTAAATGCCATAAAAGAAGCCCAAGTTTTTAATCCATACAAAACTATTTATAAAGACATAATAAAACAATCTGTTGTAATGTTTTTGTCAGAAGTTTTATCGTATTCTATTAAAGAAGAAGAAAAGAATCTTCCGCTTTTCGATTATTTAGAAACAGGGCTTACATGGTTAGACTTGCATGATAAGATTGCAAATTTTCACTTATTATTTTTATTAAATCTTAGCCGTTTTTTGGGGTTTTACCCAGATTTATCAGAAAAAGATAAACTTGGTTTTGATCTAGTGGAAGGAGGCTTCACAGATGTGACTTCTCAGAAGAATGTGATAGTGGGAAACAATTTTTTTCAATTTAAAAAGCTTTTAGGCATAAATTTTGATAAGATAGAAAATGTGTCTTTTAACAAACACGAGAGACAGGTTGTTTTAAAAATAATAATTAGATATTTTGAACTACATTTGGACGGATTTAAAAAGCCTAAATCACTGCAAATTTTAGAAACAGTTTTTAGTTAATGAGATATATAGTTTTCATATTCTTTTTTTTAATCAATAATTATTCGTTTTCACAAAAAATTAAGATTGTAGATAAAAAAACAGGAAAAATTGTTCGAAATGTGACTGTTTATAATGAGTCTTTAACCATAAACTTATCTTCAGATCATAACGGCTTTGTTGATGTTACTAAATTTAATAAAAATGAGGTGATTGTGTTTTCACATATTTCATATGCATTATTAAAGGTTCATAAGTCTAAATTATCTAAACAAAAGTTCATCGTTAATTTAACAAATCAATCAGAACAATTAGATGAGGTTGTATTATCTGTTTTTAAGAAAGCCGAAAAAACAAATAGAATTGCAGAACAAATTGCTGTGGTGTCTGCAAAGGATATTCAAAAAAGATCTCCACAAACTTCTGCAGATTTATTAGCGACTATTCCAGGAATTAAAGTACAGAAATCTCAATTTGGTGGAGGAAGTCCTGTAATTAGAGGAATGGAGTCTAACCGTGTTTTGTTGGTGGTTGATGGTGTTAGAATGAATAATGCTATTTATAGAAAAGGGCATTTACAAAGTTCTATAACTGTGGCGCCAAATATGCTAGACAAAACAGAAGTTGTTTTTGGCCCATCATCTGTAATTTATGGTTCTGACGCGTTAGGAGGTGTAATTCATTATTACACAAAAACACCAAAATTGTCTGAAGAGAATGAAGTTAAAAGTCAGTTGTTTTCCCGTTTCTCATCGGTGAACCAAGAAACCACTACGAATGTTTCTGCTGAATTAAGTTTTACTAATTGGGCTTCTTTTACAAGTATTTCTTATAGTGATTTTGGAGATTTAAAAACCGGGTCTAATCGCAATCATGGTTTCGATGATTGGGGTAAAGTATTTTATTATTCAGATAATTTAAACGGAAATTATAGCGAAAGTCCAACTAAAAATTCAGACCCAGAATTATTACTAAATACATCTTATACGCAAACAGATATATTACAGAAATTCTTTGTTCCGCTATCTAAGAATACAGATTTAAAAGTTAATTTACAATATTCAACTTCTTCAGATGTACCTAGATTTGATCGTTTGACAGAATTACGTGATGAAACGGACACATCTGATTTAAAATTTGCTGAATGGTTTTATGGCCCGCAAAACAGGTTATTAATTTCTTCACAATTATTGATACATCCAAACAAGAATTGGATAGAAAATGGTGCTATTACGGTTGCTTATCAAAATATTGGTGAAAGCAGAATTCAACGTAAATTTGGAAGCTTAGAGCGCTCGTATAGAGAAGAAAAGGTAAATATTTTCAGTGTAAATGGAGATTTTTCTGTTTTACTGAATAAAGAGAAAAAGAGAGCAGTCTCTTACGGTTTTGAGTTTGCATATAATGACGTTATTTCTAATGCTTATGGAAAAATATTAAACATTTCTGATAGAGAAATAAATGGTTTTTCGGATGATTTTAATGTTCAGTCTCGTTATCCTGATGGAGGTAGTAATTATCTGAGTTCTGCTGTATACGCGGGTTACAAACAAGATATTAATAAAAAATCGACTTTAAACACGGGTATTCGTTTTACAAATACCAATTTAAATGCAACTTGGATTGATGAGCGTTTTATTGTTTTAGAGGATAATGATATTAGTTCAAATAATTCTGCTTTAACCGCTACACTAGGATATGTCTATAGACCAAATAAAAATTGGCAATTAAATGGTGTTATTTCATCAGGTTTTAGATCTCCAAATATAGACGATGTTGGTCGGGTTAGAGAGAAGTCAGGGAATATAACCATTCCAAATATTCATGTGAAGCCAGAATTTGCTTACAATGCAGAATTTGGAATTCAGAAATATTTTAATGACAAAAAGTTTCGTTTTGGAGCAAATGTTTATTACACATTGCTAGACAATTATATTCAAAGAGATTTTGTGTACAATGCAGATGAAAGTATTTTACAAGTAGAATTTGACGGAGAATTAGGTAATGCAATATCTAATCAAAACAAAGGAAATGCCTACATTACGGGTTATACGGCTAATTATTTAGGTAAAATTTCGAATAATTTGAACACTTCTGGTTTTATAACATATACAAAAGGAAAAACGTATGATTCAAAAACACCAATGTCTTCTATTCCGCCTTTATTTGGGCAGTTTTCAATGAATTATACAAAACATAAATTTGAATTTGGGGCTGATTTAAGATTTAATAGTAAAAAAGATATTAAGGATTTTAACTTTAACGAAGGTATAGATAATCATGATTTAACCCCTATTATTGATACAAGTATCGTTGATGTAGATGAAACAAATTACGTAGATAAATATTATGGAACACCAAGTTGGATGACTATTGGTATAAATGGTAGATATCTAATAAATGATAAACTCGCTGTTCAGGCAAGATTAAGCAATTTGTTTGATGAACATTATGTAGAATTTGCATCAGGAGTTTCTGCTCCAGGAAGAAATTTATCAGTTTCTTTTATTGCGAATTTTTAATTTTATTTCTTTTTACCCTCTTCGGTAAAATTTTCGGTCAAAGATTTTTCTGTTTTTATGATACATACAATTACAGAGAGAAATACCAAGGCCATGGGTTGCCAGGTAAATTCTTTGTTAACAAAATTGGCTAACACTAAACCGCCTAGAAAAGAAATTCCAGAATAAATTATTAAGTTTTTTGTAAAAACCGTGTTTGCAAAATCCCATATTTTTTGATTGAGCATCGTTTTGTGTGTTCTGTAGCCATACCAATTATTTATTTTTTTTGGCGGAAACTTCCAAAGAATAATACTCAATAAGAAGAGCAAGCCATTTGTAGTTAAGATATAAGTGATCGGATTCATCTGTTTTAATGTGTTTCTTTCGTTAATGTTCGTTTTTTTTCGTTCTCAACAATCCTTCTTGTGCAAAAGAGGCAATTAATTTTCCATCTCTTGTAAATATATTTCCTTTTGATAATCCTCTCGCTCCAAAAGCGTTTGGAGATTCTGCAGAGAACAGCATCCAATCATCAAAATCGAAATCTCTAAAAAACCACATAGAGTGATCTAAACTTGCTGTTTGTGTGTTTCCAAAATTGTATTTACTAGCGTTTGGGTTAAAGGCTGCGTTTAAAACATTGTAATCAGAAATATAAGTTAAAATTTCTTGTTTTGTTCTAAAATCCATTTTCTGTTTTTCACCTTTTAAACGAAACCAAACTTCTTCATTTGCTGGTAAATCTTCTGGATTTAGCGGGTTTGGAATTCTTACAGGTTTAAACTCAATAGGCCTTTCAATACTTAAAAAGTACTTCATTGATTTTGGTAAAAAATCACCAAATTGTTCCAACATATCATCCCAGCTAAATAATTCTTCGGGCTGTTTTATGTTTGGATCAAAGGTTGTTTGATGTTCAAAACCATCTTCTTTTTTATGAAATGAAGCTGCTAAAATAAAAATGGTTTTATCATGCTGACTTGCAGTAACTCTTCGTGTAGAAAAACTACCACCATTTCTTACTTCGTTTACATTGTAATTTATAGGAATCTTTAAGTCTCCTGCTTCTAAAAAATAGGAATGTAAAGAATGAAGTATTCTGTCTCTAGGTATTGTTTTATAAGCTGCATTTACAGCTTGTGCTAGAACTTGTCCCCCAAATACAAAAGGACTTCCAATAGTAACACTGTTTCCACTGAAATTATGGTGGCCTAAATCTTCTAAATTTAAAAGTGCAATTAAATCTTTACTATTTTTCATGGCTAATTTCTATATTTTTAAACGGAAACTTTTGTTGAAAAGGTGTAGGTTGAACTCGTTGTAAAAATACTTTTAAAATTTTATTTGTAATTGTTTTTTTATGACGAAGATACATCGTTAAATCTTGAGGAAATGCGCCAACAGAGCTTTTTATTTCGCTAGCAGTTCTGCCAAAATTTATCGTTTTTAGTTTCTTGCTGATGGCAATTTCTATATAATCATATAGCATTCTTTGGTAAATTGCATATTCTCTGTTTTTTTGATAATCAATACCAACAAAATGTGCGTCTAAAGAATTGTTGTTGATAACGCCAGAAATGAAACCTACAATTTGATCTTCTAACCAATAAGACTTTAAGATATAATTATCACCAAATTTTTGTTTTAAATGTTTATAGGTTTCTAAATTAAAAGTTCCCAAATTAAATTCTGCATTCGAAGCAACTTTTTCATATAAAGCTGTCATTTCAGGTAGTTTTTTGGAAATATTTTTTAAGGTAACGTCTTCAATTCTTATATCTAAACTTTGCTTAAAAGCTTTTTTAGCCTTTACTCTAAACTTCGTTTTCATTGCGGCTAAATAATCATCAAAATTATTCCAATTATCATTTAATTTTAGCTGCATGTTGGGTTCTACAGAAAAAGTATGATATTTAAATTCTTTTAGTTCATCGGTAATAAATAAAGATTCTTGAGCAAAGTCTTTGAGTAAAAAGGCATCTATTTGTTTTTTTAATTTTTTGTTGGAGTTTACAAAATGATTAAGACTTTCTGCAAGTTTTTTTATAATTACTTTTTTGTCTTGGTTTTCTTTTATAAAAACACCATGTTCCCCGGTTACAAATGTGTTTCCACAAATTAATAGTTTTAATGGTTTTTTGTCAGGAAATACGTTGAGTTTTCTACCAATATTTTTTAAAAAATCTAACTCACTTTTAATAGAATTTAAATAAAAATCGATGATTTTTAAGCTAGCAAAAGCAATGGGAGAATTATTTTCATCAACTAAAACAACATAAGAAAATAATATTTTTGGGTGATTTATCTCTAGTGATTTTAAAAAGTTTGGATGAAAATATATATTTTTTGTACAGTCTAAAGCTTCCCATATTTTGTTAGGAATTTCATCTATTGAAGAGAAATATAAAGCGTTATTTGTGTTTGTGCAACAGATCAAATTAATTCATATTATGTGTTAAGTTTTCAACACTCTCTTATCGTGTTTTCAACTTTGCATAGTTCCGTTTTTTTGACAAATAACAAACTATTTAATTAAAATAAATATTTTTAAATATAACATAAAGATGCATAAAAAACCTGAATCAATAAAATTTAAAAAAAAGAACACGATAAGTCGATAATGTTTTTTTTTACGCAACAAATAAAGATTGTATGCAAGCTTATTTTATAGTTTATTACAAGATATCAAGAAAATAAATATTTAAAAGCTATTGTTAATTCTTCATTCAATTCTAATTAAAATGATTCAGTTGTTACTTAAGCAGAATAAAAGAGTAATCATTGTTTTTATTTATTCTAAATAAAGCTTTATATTTGCAAAATAATAATTACTATGATTGTTTTTTATACTCCAAGTACACCTACAATTGAATTAACGCAAACATCTGTTTGTGATAATGTCTGTTCTGCTAATTGTATAACACCAAAAAGTAAGTGTTGCAATAAGTACAAGAAAAAAGGCATCAATTGTAAGCGATGCCCTAACATATTGTTAAAAGTTGCTTCTTAAATAAAAAATGCATTTTGTGTGGGTTTAATCTTTTGATTCAATGTATTTTATGAAAGTCCGGTTATGGATTTTTTTTTGAACTATTCCAAGTAAATTGAATTAAGATGCTTGAAAAAAAACATCAAACTTAAAAGTGATCCTTAGACATTTATTGAAATTAAAAACAAAACTTGTCTAATTGTTATTTAAATGCATTTAAGCCAGTAACGTCTAAACCAGTTATTAAAAGATGAATATCGTGTGTTCCTTCATAGGTAATTACACTTTCTAAATTCATCATATGTCGCATAATAGAATACTCACCAGTAATTCCCATTCCGCCTAACATCTGTCTTGCTTCTCGAGCAATGTTTATCGCCATATCTACATTATTACGTTTTGCCATAGAAATTTGTGCAGAAGTTGCTTTCCCTTCATTTTTTAATGTTCCTAATCTCCAGGCTAATAATTGAGCTTTGGTGATTTCTGTAATCATTTCAGCTAATTTTTTTTGTTGTAATTGAAATTGACCAATTGGTTTACCAAATTGTTTACGTTCTTTACAATAACGCAAGACAGTATCATAACAATCCATTGCTGCACCAATTGCGCCCCAAGCAATTCCAAATCTTGCGGAATCTAAACATCCTAGAGGTGCTCCGAGTCCAGATTTATTTGGTAATAAATTTTCTTTTGGCACTTTTACATTATCAAAAATAAGTTCTCCTGTTGCTGATGCGCGTAAAGACCATTTATTATGGGTTTCAGGCGTTGAGAAACCTTCCATTTCACGTTCTACAATTAATCCATGAATTCTCCCTTCTTCGTTTTTTGCCCAAACAACGGCAACTTGTGCAAAAGGTGCATTAGAAATCCACATTTTTGCTCCATTTAAAAGATAATGATCTCCCATATCTTTAAATTTGGTTTCCATTCCTGCAGGATTAGAACCATGATTAGGTTCTGTTAATCCAAAACATCCCATCCATTCCCCAGAGGCTAATTTGGGTAAATATTTTTTGCGTTGCGCTTCATTTCCATAGGTATAAATTGGATACATTACTAAAGAAGATTGAACAGAAGCAGTAGAGCGAACCCCAGAATCTCCACGTTCTATCTCTTGCATAATTAATCCGTAAGAAATTTGATCTAAGCCTGCTCCACCATATTGTTCAGGTATATAAGGTCCGAAAGCTCCAATTTCAGATAAACCTTTTATAATTTGAGTAGGAAATTCTGCTTTCTGAGCATATTCTTCAATAATTGGAGACACATCGCGCTTTACCCACTCTCGAGCAGCATCTCGAATTAATTTATGCTCTTCAGTTAATAAACCATCTAAATCGTAATAATCAGGAGCTTGAAAGAGATCTTTTTTCATTCTTATTTCTGTAAATTGAATTATTTTGATTCTATTTTTGTGTAAATTTAAACAAATTTAATGGTTTGTGTTTAAATTAAGTGTCTGTTATTCTCTGTAGTAAATAATTTTAATATTGACTTAGATTAAAGTTAAAGATACAAAATCTATTAAAAGTTGATGTTTTCTATTAAGTTTGTAATAATGAAATACACTTTAGGAAAAGAAGAGCGATTAAAAAGTAGAAAACTCATTGAGAGGCTCTATGAAGAAAAGAATTATGTGAAAGCATTTCCTCTTAGAATGATTTTTTTACAAACAAAACATACTTCAGATTTCCCCGCGCAAGTTGGTGTATCTGTTTCAAAAAGAAATTTTAAATTAGCTGTAGATAGAAATCGAATTAAGAGATTAATGCGAGAATCGTATCGTTTGCAAAAAGAAATTGTTTACGACAACTTAGATAAACCCTATGTTTTTATGATTTCGTATCTTGGAAAACAAGAATGCACTTATAACGAGATATTCTTAAAGATGGAAAAACTATTAAAACGTTTTGTAGAAGAAACAAAAAATATAACAAATGATAAAATTTAACTTTTCAAAAAAAACGATTCTTGTTCTTTTAGCTGGAGTTCTTTTTTTATCGTTTTCATTTAAATCTAAATTTTTTGAAGTAGCAAAACAGATAGAAATCTACAACACCTTATTTAAGGAGTTGAATATGTATTATGTTAATGAAATCAATCCAGCAGAATTAACAAATAAAGCAATTAAAAATACGCTAAAAGACTTAGATCCATACACCAAATTTTATACAGAGCAAGGTATTGAGGATGCAAGAATTAGAAGGGAAGGTGAGTACGGGGGAATTGGAGTTTCTGTATATTACTCAAAATTAGGTATTCAAATTAATCAAGTTTATAAGGGGTATTCTGCTGATAAAGCGGGCTTAAAAGTGGGTGATATCATTATTTCTGTTAATGGGCAATCTGTTAAAAATATGGAGAGAGATGAACTTTCAATGTATTTAAAAGGTACGCCAAATAGCATTTTTTCTGTAGAATTATTACGACAAGGAAATACGATACAAAAAGAAATTATTAGAGACAAAATTGTTGTAAATCCTGTTCCGTTCTATGAAATGATAGACGAAGAAACGGGTTATATTGTTTTAACTCGTTTTAATAAAAAAGCTTCGTCTGAAGTAAAAAAAGCATTCCAAAAACTGAAGAAAGAAGGAATGAAAAAGTTAGTTTTTGATTTACGTGCCAATCCTGGCGGTTCTTTATTTGAGTCTATTGAGATTTCAAATTTCTTTTTACCCAAGGGAAAGGTGATTGTTTCAACAAAAGCAAAAGTAAAAAAATGGAGTAATATTTATAAAACAACAAATAAACCTTTAGATTTAGAAATTCCTATTGTTGTTCTATTAAATGGCCGATCGGCGTCAGCTTCAGAGATTGTAAGTGGCTCTTTACAAGATTATGATAGAGCAGTAATAATGGGTCAACGCTCTTTTGGAAAAGGTCTAGTACAGCGTTATAGAGAGCTTACTTACGGAACACAGTTAAAAGTAACGATTTCTAAATACTATACACCAAGTGGAAGATGTATTCAGGAATTAGATTATGCAAATAGAGATAAAAGCGGTAAAGTTCCTAAATTTTCTGATAAAGGAATCAATGAGTTTCAAACAGCTAATGGAAGAACCGTTTATGATGGGGGTGGTGTTTTGCCAGATGTAGTTATTAAAACATCAAACAAAACGGAATCCACTAAAAAATTATTAAGTTCTCGAGCTATTTTTAATTTTTCGACAAATTATTATTATCAAAATCCTCAAATAGAAAGTGAAGTTGATTTTGAATTTAAAGATTCGGATTTTGAAAAGTTTACGGATTATTTAGAGTCGGATACTACTTTTGTGACCAAGCCAGAAATGTTATTTAAAGAGGCTTACAAAACATCTGTATTAAAAAATATCTCCAAAGAATACAAAGGGATTCAAGAAAAACTGTTTCAAGAAAAAATTAAGGAAATCTCAAAAAACAAAGATATTATAAAAAGAGTTTTAACAGAAGAAATATTACATAGATACTATTATCAAGATGGAATTTATAATCACAACATAAAAAATGATTTATTTATAAGAGAAGCAGTTAACTTGCTTGATAATCAAGATAAATACAGAGAGATTTTATCAAAAAATTGATTTATGTTTGCAAACTGAAATGGAAAATGGAAAAAGTAAAAAAAACAAACAGAACTAGGGCACAAGAATCTACGAACGCCATAGAAAAATTATATATTTCTATGCGTCATTTATTTAGTAGAGGCTTTTATAAACCAATGGGGGTTTCTGGAGAAACTCTAAGAAAATCTTTACTTTCGTTAAGGCCAGAAATTTATGGCTCTATTGCAGAAGAAAGAACGGAGTTAAATGGTTTAACCTATGTAATTGAGAGGCTTCCAGAAGGAATTGAAGAATGTCAATTTATAAACTTAACTGCAGATGAGGGTTATGATGATTCTCATTTCGAAACAATTATTCCTCCTAAAAGAAGAAGAAACTGTTATCGAATAGACAAAGATCAAATGAATATAGAGATTACGAGAGGCCGCTCTGAAATCTATGATATTCTTACTCATTTGACTTTCTTATTTATAGAATCGCATAAAATTTATAATAAAGTAACTTTAAACGAGGGAGCAGATTTTATAAGAGAATGGAAGTACCTCGAGGATATTGTTGTTTACAATAAGAAAATTACTGACCAAGAAAGAGAGGTGGCAGTTGCTCATTTGAGCAATATTTTAGGAAGAACGTTTGATGAGGTTTTAAGTATTCATAAAACATTTCAATCTAAGGTAAATAAGGATCGCTTTTTCCATTTAATTTATTGGTTAGGTAAATTAGCAATTAACGAAGTACTTGATAATAAAAAGCGAAAAATTACTTTTAGTACTGTTTTAATAGAAGAGATTGGTCACCATATATATGGGGATGTCTGGGCCGATAACATTAAAAAAATACTAAAAGAAAATAAATTACTCCAAAGACCCATACATATTATTAGCGCAAACATGCATAGCGTTTTAAATTCTATATATGCAAAAGGTGCTCTGCCTGAGGAAGCAGAAGAATATGAAGGTTTTGAATTGTTTCAATTATTGAGCAATGCAGACAGTAAGCCATTACAAAAAAGAGTAAAAGAATATGCTTCTGAAAATGGTTTAATCTATGTTAAAGATACATCTGGTACAAATATTAATGTACAAATAATTGATACCGATAAAATAAACTTTGAAGTGTTGTCGTTTAATAAAGAAAATTCAATCGATAAAAGTCCTGTTATTATTGTAATGGACTATGCCTTTGGAGAGCAAGCTTATGAAACGATGGATGAATTATTAAAACCATATTGGGATAGCAAGAATAAAAATCATTTAGATGTAAAATCTGTCTCTATAATGGGTAAAGCAGGTATTTTAGAGGGAGGAAAAGGCGATATAATGATTCCTGATGCTCATATCTTTGAAGGTACTGCAGATAATTATCCATTCAAAAACGAATTGTCTAAAGAAGATTTAGAGGGTTTTGGTGTAGAAGTGTTTGATGGTTCTATGATTTCCGTTTTAGGAACATCTCTCCAAAATAAAGACTTGTTAGAGTTTTTTCATGATTCTACTTGGAATGTTATCGGTTTAGAAATGGAAGGAGCACATTACCAAAAAGCAATACAGTCTGCCTCAAAAATTAGAGGAAATATCTCTAGAAAGGTAAAAGTAAGATACGCTTATTACGCCTCAGATAATCCATTAGAAACGGGAGCAACTTTAGCCTCAGGAGGTTTAGGAATGACAGGTGTTACGCCAACATATGCGATTACTCAAAAAATATTAGAACAAATTTTATAACAGTCAAAGACTGATTTTAAACCCAAATTTTAACAATGTCAACAGATCAAAAGAACAACGAAGAAGAAGTAGATTTAGGCTCTTTATTTATTATTATAGGTAGAGGTTTCTCTAAGTTTTTTAATTTTATTGGAAATATTTTTAAAGGAATTTTTCAAGGTTTAATTTCAATCCTCATTTTCCTGAAAAATAATATTATTAAAATAGGAATTGCAGCTTTAATTGGTGGAATTTTAGGAACTTTTCTAGAAGTCAAAAGAGGAGATTATTATGAATCTGAATTATTGCTAGAACCAAATTTTAAAAGCACTAGGCAATTGTATGATAACATAAATTACTACAATGATCTTGTTAAACAAAAAGACACTTCGGGTATAGCAGAAACTTTTAAGTTAGACAAATCAACTGCCGCAAGTCTTAAAAAGTTTGTTGTAGAGCCAGTTGTTTCTGAAAATGATATTATCAATTCTTATAATGGTTTTGTGTCCTCTGTAGATACGACTACCATAAAAAGTTACACATTTGTTGAATT
>JAQXAP010000146.1 GCA_029252865.1 Polaribacter sp. | reverse complement strand
TTAAATTCTTATTGACCTCTAGAGCATTATTACCAGCAACAACAACTTCATAAAATGGTTTTGTAAAATTGGCCATTAAATTTAACCAATTGCTATAATTAGCAGGATTTGTATTAACATCACCTTTTAAATTATTAAGCATTTGTTCTGAAGTTTGCAGATATTTAGCATCAGAATAGTAATGCCCTAATTTAAAAAGGTTATTCGCTATTATAGAATTTGAAGAAGGAATAACACCGTCAATAACTTCAAATTTTTTAGCAATTAAATTTTCGTCTTCTTTTGATGTAAAATAAAACATTTTCGTTTTCTCATCAAAAAAATTCGTAAAAAGGTACTCAACTAGATTTTTAGCAGTTTTTAACCATTTTTCATTTAAAGTAACTTCATATAAGGAAATGTAACAATTTACAAGTGCAGCGTAATCCTCTGAATATCCGTTTATATTACTTTTACCATTTTTAAAATTCCTATTTAAACCATGATCATTTCTTAACTGATTATCATATAAAAAGTTTGCATTTTTAATTGCTATTTCTAAATACTCGTCGTCTTGAAAAGCTTTATAAGCATCTATATAACCTTGTAACATTAATGCATTCCATGATGTTAATATTTTATCATCTAAATGTGGTTTACTTCTTTTATTTCTTGCTTTTTTTAGAACTTTTTTCCAATTAGAAATCTTGTCATCTAAAGCTGTTAATGATAAATTTTGTTTTTTTGAAAAATCAATTTTTGATTCATTTCTGATAAAAACATATTTATCATTCTCCCAAAATCCAAAATCATTAACATTATAAAACTCACTGAAAAGATCATAATCATTTCCTAATAAAACCATTAACTCCTCACTCTTCCATTCATAAAAAGCACCCTCTTCTTTTTTTCCTTTAGCATTTTTACTATCCGCGTCTAATGATGAATAAAAAGCTCCATTTTTTGCGGTTAGCTCCTCTTTAATAAAAGCTAATGTTTCAATAACAGTATTTTTGTAAAGGTCATTATTGTCCTTAAGGTATGCTTTAGAATACAAACTTACCAATTGAGCATTATCATATAACATCTTTTCAAAGTGAGGAATATGCCATTTTTCATCAACAGAATAACGAGAAAAACCCCCTGAGATATGATCATAAATTCCTCCAAAAGCAATTTTATCTAATGTGTTTTTTAAATATTTTTTAATTAATGGATCATTAAAATGGTGAGTGTACCTGAGTAAAAAGTTCAAGTAATTTGGCATTGGGAATTTTGGAGCACCCTTAAATCCACCTCCGATAGTATCAATTTGAAGTTTCAATAAATCCACCGCTGCGGTCAATTCTTTTTCACTAAAGTTAGAGGCTTCTTTGTTTAGTTTAATCAATTGTGATTCTTGAATTCCTTTAGTCAAATTCTCTGCATACTCAATTGCCTTTTGTGGCTCCTCTTTGTATAATTTAGAAATGCTTAATAAAACTTTAGCCCATTGCTCTTTTGTGAAATAAGTACCACCATAAACTGGTCTTCCATCTGGCAGAGTAATACAATTTAATGGCCATCCACCTCCACCTGTCATTAATTGAACTGCATTCATATATATCTTATCTACATCAGGCCTCTCTTCTCTATCTACTTTTATGTTGATAAAGTTCTCATTCATAATTTTAGCAATAGAATCGTTTTCAAAGCTTTCCTCCTCCATCACATGACACCAATGACAAGCAGAGTAACCCACAGAAATAATAATTAATTTATTTTCTTGCTGAGCCAACTCTAATGTTTTGGGATTCCATGCTTTCCAATTCACTGGATTATAAGCGTGTTGCAATAAATAGGGACTTGTTTCATGAATTAAATCATTACTTTTCTTATTTAATTTTTTATCCTTTTCGTTACAATTTGAAATAAGTAATAAAAAGAAAAGTAGGAAATAAAATTTTGAGATAGTTTTCAACTGTATTTTTTTTTAAATAAATATATTAAATTCCTTATTTGTTGTGTATTAATTACTAAAAAGAGACTGTATAAAATACTTTTGAATCAAAACTATTATGTTTATCTCTCAACTCTATTACTTCCATAGAATAAAAAACATTTACTTTTTTATGATTCTTAATGTTTGAATCAACAATGGTTTCGCTATTTATTTTTATTAAATATGCTGATCTATCTAATGTAAAACTCTAAACAACAACTCTTTTAAAATATCTTTTTGAGACTGACTTGCACCAACTCCTTTACTCTTTAAATCTGCATCTCTTAAAATTGTAATTATCTGTGCTACTTTGCGCATCGGATAATTTCTACCAGCTAAAAAGTATTCATCAACAAAATAAGGGTTTACTCCAATAGATTTAGCTACTGAGTTTTTTGATTTATCTTTTAATCCATGAAAAGAAAGCAACTGTGTAAAAAAACTATTCAACAAAGAAATAGTCATTACCAGAGGATTATTTTTCGGGTTTTCTGCAAAATAATTTATAATTCTATTCGCTTTTAAAACATCCTTCTCCCCTACTGCTTTTCGCAGCTCAAAATTATTAAAGTCTTTAGAAATACCTATATTATCTTCAATATGAGTATCATCTATAATTGTTTCTTTAGGTAAAATTAGCATTAACTTATCTAACTCATTAGAAATTTTGCTTAAATCAGTACCTAAAAACTCTACCAACATTTGCGATGCCTTTGGTTCTATCTGATATTTTTTTCCGCTTAAAACTCTACGAATCCAATCAGAAACCTGATTTTCATACATTTTTTTACTTTCATAAATAAAACCCGTTTTTGCGATTGCTTTATGCAATTTCTTGCGCTTATCTAGCTTTTTGTATTTATAATTTAAAACTAAAATGGTAGTTGATTGTGGATTTTCTGCATAAGAGAGTAATTTTTCTATATTTCTACTTAAATCTTGTGCCTCTTTAACAATAATAACTTGTCTCTCAGCCATCATTGGATAACGTTTTGCTGAAGAAACAATATCTTCTACACTAACATCTCTACCATACATCACCTGTTGATTGAAGCCCTTTTCAGCTTCATCCAGAACATTTTCTTCAATAAAATCAGAAATTTTATCAATGTAATAAGGCTCTTCACCCATTAAAAAATAGATAGGCTTTATATTTCCTTTCTTTATCTCTGAAACAACGTTTCTTATCTCGTTCATTTTATTACTTTTGATTGATGCAAAGACTCAACCTACCAACTTATAATTTCAAATTCAAAAGTAGCGAAAATAAGACGCTTATTTTTGATAAATTGAGAAAAAAATATGTGGTACTAACCCCAGAAGAATGGGTTCGGCAACATTACGTTTGTTTTTTAATTGAAGAAAAGGAGTATCCAATTTCATTAATAGCTTTAGAAAAACAATTAATTATTAATAACCGCAGGAAAAGAACAGATATTTTAGTCTTTAATAATAAAGGGAATCATGAAATTATTGTTGAATGCAAAGCACCCTCTATCAAGATTACACAAGATACTTTTGATCAAATTGCCCGATATAATTTAAAATTAAAAGCTAATTATTTAATTGTAACCAATGGATTAGAGCATTTTTATTGCAAAATGGATTTTGAGAAGGAAACCTATATTTTCTTGAAAGACATTCCTAGACATCTTTAATATTTCGTCAGAATTAAGTAGAGTATAATTCAAATTCAATTATTAAAATAGATTTATAGTTAGTTCGAATAACAGCTTGTGTCATATTAAAAATTCATAATATATTAAGAATAATTTAGAAGTAAAGTAACTTTTAAAATGTAAATTTGCCCGTTTGAAAATAGCAATCGTCATATTAAATTGGAATGGTCAAAAACTGTTAGAACAGTTCTTGCCGTCAGTCGTGAATTTTAGTTCGGAAGAAGCTGTCATTTATATAGCAGATAATGCTTCTACAGATTCTTCTATAGAGTATATCCAAAAAAACTACCCTTTAGTTAAAATTGTACAAAACACGGTTAATGGAGGTTATGCAAAAGGTTATAATGATGCATTACAATATATTAATGCAGATATTTATTGCTTATTAAATTCTGATGTTGAAGTTACTAAGAATTGGTTAAAGCCAATAATAGATGTTTTTAAAAGTGAAGAAAAAACAGCTATAATACAACCAAAATTATTAGATTTTAAAGATAAAACGAAGTTTGAATATGCAGGAGCTGCTGGTGGTTATATCGATTTATTTGGGTATCCATATTGCAGAGGACGTGTTTTTAATTATTTAGAAACGGATAAAGATCAGTTTAATGATACAACCAATATTTTTTGGGCTTCGGGTGCTTGTTTATTTATACGATCCGAGGTATATCATCAACTAAAAGGTTTTGACGAAGATTATTTTGCACATCAAGAAGAAATTGATTTATGCTGGAGAACCCAAAACAATGGATATCAAGTTAAATATGTGGGGAAATCTACAGTTTATCATGTAGGCGGTGCTACTTTAAAAGAGACTAATCCTCAAAAAACATTTTTAAACTTTAGAAATAGTCTAATAAATGTAGCAAAGAATATTCCAAAAAAATGGTTTTTATTCGTGCTAATTTCACGTTTAATTTTAGATGGAGTTGCAGGATTAAAGTTTATACTTGAATTAAGGCCGATCCACAGCTTAGCAATCATTAAGGCGCATTTTAGTTTTTATAAAAATTTTAATAAATCTCTTAAAAA
>JAQXAP010000142.1 GCA_029252865.1 Polaribacter sp. | reverse complement strand
ACGCTTTATTTGAGAAATTGTTACAATTTTTCAGTATTATTAACGTATTAAAATAATGAAATTATCAGTGTAATTAATTTTGTTGAAAAATGAAATTGATTTTTAATTAATTACAAAATTTAGAGCCTTTTTTATAATTTTAACAGATACTTTTCCTGTTCCAATTAACTCACCATCAGCTTGTATAAATGGCTTTTTCTGTGTCGGAATTACTCTAATTTCTTTGGTTTTGTAAGTTTCAATTTTTTTATGATTCACTATTTTACCAGAATATAATTTCGGAAGATTAAATACTAAATCGAATAAATTTAGATTTTTAGCAATCGTAATATCAAACAAACCATCCGAAGAATTTACATCTTTTGTAAACTGCATTCCCCCTCCAGAATATTTACAAAGTCCAAAAACTGTCATTAAACATTTGGTTTCTATTATTTTATCATCAAAAATAATTTTAAAAATAGATTTTTTATAAAGTAATAAACCAGCTAAACCACTTAATAAATATGCAATAGATCCAAATCGTTTTAATGTTTTTAACTTATTAACAATGTATCCATCATAACCTAAACCAGCTACATTATTAAAATATGAAACTGTTTTATTTTCAGTTTCTAAAACTCCGATATCTTGTAAAATTGTTTTCTTTTTAGAAATAATTTCTATCACTTTTTCAATATCATTAGGTATGTTATAAGTTTTAATCCAATCATTTCCTGTTCCTTTCGGAATCACTGCAATAGTTATATCAGAAGTTTTTACATACCTTTGTTGCATTATTCCGTTAACTACATGATGTAGTGTTCCATCTCCACCAATCGAAATAATATTTCTAAAACCATTTTGAATTGCTTTATCCACCAATTCGATTTCGTGTTTAGAAAACTGTGTAAAAGCAAAAGAAAAGTTTATTTTCTTAGTCTTTAATAATTGTTGAATTTCTTTCCATTGCTCAGAAATATTACGATTTCCAGAATAAGGATTTACAATTATGAACCAAGATTTAGACATAAAAAATAATTAAATTAAAGCCAAAATACAATAATCAATCGATAACAATTTTTTAATTCTAAAATCTAGTATTTAATTGTAATTTGGTAATATATAATAACAAGTAAAGATTAATGACAAGAAAGAAAAAAAAGATATTTAAAAAGAAAGGTAGAGTAATAAAAAATTTAACTAGAGATATCTTTAAAATTTTAAATAAAGACAGTGATAAATTTTATAATTATAAACAAATTGCTGCAAAATTAAAGATTTCTGATACCGATGGAAAAACACAAGTATTAAAGAAATTAGCAGAATTAACTGCAACTAAAAAAATTAAAGAAGTAGATAGGGGTAAATTTCAAATTAATACTGATAGAAAATATTCTATTGGTACTTTAGATGTTACTTCAAACGGTAATGGATATTTTATATCTGACGACTATGAAAACGATATTTTTATTCCTAATATTAATTTAGGTAAAGGTTTACATAATGATATTGTTAAAGCCTATGTGTATAAAAAGCGTAGTGGCAAAAAATTAGAAGCTGATGTTGTAGAAATTGTGGAACGCGCAAAAACAGAATTTGTTGGTGTTTTGCAAAAGAATAAAGATTTTGGTTTTGTGATACCTGATAATAATAAAATGTATGCAGATATTTTTATTTCTCAAAATAAAATAAATGGTGCAGAAGATGGAGATAAAGTGCAAGCAACAATTACAGATTGGCCACAAAACTCAAAAAATCCTTTCGGAAAAATTACAACCGTTTTAGGAAAACCAGGAGAACATAATACAGAAATGCATTCCATTTTATTAGAGTATAATTTACCTTACGAATTTGAATCAGAGGTAGAAAAGGAAGCAGAAAATTTACCAATAGAAATTACAGATAAAGAAATTTCTAAACGAAGAGATATGCGGAAAGATTTAACTTTTACCATAGATCCAAAAGATGCTAAAGATTTTGATGATGCCTTATCGTTTACAAAATTAGAGAATGGAAATTATGAAATAGGTATTCATATCGCAGATGTTTCACATTATTTACAACCAAAAACTATTTTAGATGATGAAGCTTATGATAGAGCAACGTCTGTTTATTTAGTAGATAGAGTAGTACCAATGTTACCAGAAATGTTGAGTAACGGTGTTTGTTCTTTAAGACCGAATGAAGAAAAATTAACTTTTTCGGTAGTTTTTGAAATCAATGAGAAAGCACAAATAGTAGGTGAGTGGTTTGGTAGAACTGTTACCTATTCAGATCAACGTTTTGCATATGAAGAAGCACAATCTATCATAGAAAATTGTAAATTATCTGATGATATTCAGCCATATACAATGCCTTTAGATACTTCGATTATTAATGCAACTTATAATGTAACTCCAGAAATTGTAGAGGCAACTTTAAAATTAAATGAATTAGCAAAAATTCTTCGTAAAAAAAGAATGAAACAAGGTGCAATTTCTTTTGATAGAGTAGAAGTGAAGTTCAATTTAGATAAAGAAGCAAATCCTATTGGTGTTTTCTTCAAAACATCTAAAGATGCTAATAAACTAATTGAAGAATTTATGTTATTAGCAAATAGAAAAGTAGCAGAATTTATTGGAAGTCATCAAGATAAACCCTCTAACAAAACATTTATTTACCGAGTACATGATGAACCAGATGTAGAAAAATTAGCTTCTCTACAAAATATCATCAGTAAATTTGGTTATAAGATTAATACAGAGTCTAAAGAATCAACAACAGAATCTCTAAACCAGTTATTAAATGATGTAAATGGCAAAGCAGAAGCTAATATGATTGAGACTTTAGCAATACGTTCTATGTCTAAAGCTGTGTATACGACACAAAATATTGGTCATTATGGTTTAGCTTTCGATTATTACAGCCATTTTACATCACCTATAAGACGTTATCCTGATGTGATGACTCACAGATTACTCCAACATTATTTAGATGGCGGAAATACACCTAAAGCAGATTTATATGAAGAAAGGTGTAAACATTCATCTAAAAGAGAAGAATTAGCCTCAAAGGCAGAAAGATCATCCATAAAATATATGCAAGTTAAATACATGCAAGATCACAAAGATGAAGTTTTTGGTGGAGTGATTACTGGAGTTACAGAATGGGGTATTTATGTAGAAATTTCCTCTAATAAATGCGAAGGAATGGTTAGAATTAGAGATATAAAGAGTGATTATTATGTTTTTGATGAAAAGCAATATGCAATAGTTGGTCAATCTACTAAACATATTTATCAGTTAGGAGATGATGTTGTGGTAAGAGTAAAAAACGCAGATTTAGAGCGTAAACATTTAGATTTTACTTTAATAGAAAACTAGATTTTTGGCAAATTATTTTGTGAAAAGATGTATCTCCAGTAAAGAGAGATTTGGTATATTTACTTAATTTTAATGTTAAAAAGTTAAGTAAATATTTTTTTTAACAATAAAAGATCTAAAATACCTTTATGACATTATAATTATTGATCTATAAAATGCTAATTTAATGATGAAAAAGATAATATTTATTTGTGCTTTAATATTAAGTTATGTAACATTTTCACAAACAGTTGTAACAAAAAACTTGGGAGATTATACAATTTTAAAAGTTTACAATGGAATAGAAGTAGAACTTATAAAATCTGCAGATCAACGGTTAGAGATAACTGGTGAAAAATCTGAAATGGTCAAAATTAAAAACGTGAATGATATTTTAAAATTATCATTACCTTTTTCTTTAAAGCCAGAAAATAATGCAGCAGACGGTAAAGTTTTAATAAAGTTATATTACAATCAAAACATCGCTATAGTTGATGCTAATGAAGGAGCCACTATTACAGGTAAAGATTTTAATCAAGATAAATTAGAAGTAAATTCACAAGAAAGAGCTTTTATAAATCTAACGTCAAAAGTAAAATATCTAATAGTAAGAACTTCTACTGGCGGAATGATAAAACTAACGGGTACAACAGAGAACCAAGAAGTAGATGTAGATTTATATGGTATTTACAATGGTTATGGAATGCAAACTTCAGGAAATTCAACCGTAAAAGCTGGTACAGGAGCAAAAGCAGAAATTTTAGCAGGAAAAACTTTAAGCGCTAAAGTAAGTTTTGGTGGATCTATATTTTATAAAGGAAATCCAGAATTTGTAAAAGATAAAAAAGTAATTGGTGGAATAATACAAAAAAGAGACTAGTATCTTTTAAAGTAATATGCTGTAATAACCTTTTTCGTATATTTGTATCTTAAAATAAAGAATAATGAACAGTTTAGCTATATATTTTGGATTTATTGGTGGCCCGCAAGTTATTATAATTTTAGTGGTTGTCTTATTATTATTTGGTGGAAGAAAAATTCCAGAATTGATGAAAGGACTAGGAAGTGGAATTAAGGAGTTTAAAAATGCTTCTAAAGAAGATAATTCTGAGGAGAAAATAGAAGAAAAAAAGTAATTTAAGAATACTTTATTAAAAAGAAAAACTCAATTTGTATTACGCAAATTGAGTTTTTTTTAATTTATAATATTAATTATTCTTTTTTATTTTTTGCAGCTTTCATAGATTCACCAATTTGATTTGTAGCTGCAAAACTTGCTACCATATCCGTTAACATAGAACTTGCTGCGTTAGGATTATTAGGTAGTAAAATTAAGTTGCTATTCGTATCACCACCGATAGATTGCAAAGTATCATAATGTTGAGTAATTACAATTAATGCAGATGCTTCTTGAGAGTTGATTCCCGCTCTATTTAAGACTTCTACAGATTCTTCTAAACCACGTGCAATTTCCCTACGCTGATCTGCAATTCCTTTACCTTGTAAACGCTTACTTTCTGCTTCCGCTTTAGCACGTTCTACAATTAAAATACGTTGCGCATCCCCTTCGTATTGTGCAGCAGTTTTTTCTCTATCAGCGGCATTAATTCTGTTCATTGCTTCTTTTACTTGAGCATCTGGATCAATATCGGTAACTAGAGTTTTGATGATATCGTAACCATAAGTCATCATTGCTTCATTTAATTCAGATTTTACTGCAATTGCAATATCATCTTTCTTAACAAAAACATCATCTAATTTCATTTTAGGAACTTCTGCTCTTACTACATCAAAAACATAAGAAGTGATTTGATCGTGTGGATAATCTAATTTGTAAAAAGCATCATATACTTTATCTTTAATTACTTTGTATTGCACAGAAACTTTTATTTTAACAAAAACATCATCTTTAGTTTTTGTTTCTATAATAACATCTAATTGTTGTATTTTTAAACTTAATCTTCCAGCTATTCTTTGTACACCTGGTATTTTTAAATGAAAACCAGATTGACGTACACTTGTAAATTTACCAAAGGTTTCGATAATTGCTGCTGTTTGTTGTTTAACAATAAAATATGATGCAAATAAGATTAATAGAGCTAGTACTATTAGTACAATAAATAATGAGTTCATAGTTTTTTTAGTGATTAATTGATTTATTGTAAAGATACTGAATTTCAGTAGTTATTTACGATACTATATTTGTGGTTAATTTTACATATTATAAAATCAAAAACCCTGTAAAACTTAAATTTTACAGGGTTTTTAATTAAATTGTTTCTCTATTAATTGTCTTCCGGAAAAGTTTTGAAGATTTTTTTATTGTATTTAATCCATTTTTTATGTTGTTTTTCAGAAAGTAATGTTTTCATTGTTGTGTTTAATTTTAAATCTTCAACTTTAAGTGTTTCTAAAATAGGTTTTAGATTTTCTTCCATTGTTTTCTGAACTTTGGATTGATTAGAAAAATCGCCACTTTTCATAGATGATTTCTGAAAATTATCAATCATATCTTTAGTGCTTCTCAACAAAAATGTATTTATTCTAGTGATGTCTTTGATATTTTTATTATACTTCGTTAATACTTTAGAAAATTCTTTACCTTCTTTAGAAGATAATTTTACACTTGATTTTTTAGCAGTTTTTTCAATATCATAAACAACAATTCCGATATATCGTTTTATATTAAAATTTGGTTCTGGAGCCTCTTGCTGTGGTTGTGGTATTTGGCTCTGTCTTTGATTTCTGAAATTCCTGTTACCATATTGAGCTTGAGCAGTAAAAGCGCAACTTAAAATTAAAAGTAGAATTATTTTTTTCATGATTAATTAAATAAAATTAAAAATTTATAGTTTTTCAATTGCATTTTCAAGTCTTTTAATAACCTCTTCTTTACCAATCATCTCAATAATATCAAATAAATGAGGACCTGCTAATTTCCCGACTAAACTTAAGCGTAAAGGTTGCATTATTTTACCAAAACCAATTTCTTTGGCAGTAATCCATGCTTTAATGTCTTTTTCTGTATTAGAGGATGAAAAATCCTCAATGGAAGTGATAATTGTAATTAATTCGGTCATTAACACTGGAGTTCCTTCTTTCCAATTTTTTTTACTTGCTTTTGCATCATAACTTGTTGGTGTTTCAAAAAAGAAACTTGATAATTCCCAAAAATCATCAACAAATACAGCTCTTTCTTTTATTGAAGAAACTACATTTAAAACAAAATCTTTATTTTTAGTAATTCCTTTTTGTTTTAAAAATGGCATGTATAAATCTGTTAATTCAAAATCAGATTTGGTTTGCATGTATTGTTGATTAAACCACCTTGCTTTTTCTGGACTAAATTTTGCTCCTGATTTACTAACTCTTTTTAAATCAAAATTTTCTACTAAATCTTTTAAAGAGAATATTTCTTGTTCTGTTCCAGGATTCCATCCTAAGAAAGCCAGCATATTTATAAAGCTTTCAGGAAAATAACCATCTTCTTTGTATCCACGAGAAATATCACCAGAAACTTCATTTGTGTATTCCAAAGGAAACACCGGGAATCCTAGTTTATCTCCATCACGTTTACTTAGTTTTCCTTTACCAACAGGTTTTAAAATTAAAGGTAAATGTGCAAACCTTGGAGCATCCCATCCAAAAGCTCTGTACAATAAAATATGTAAAGGCATTGAAGGTAGCCATTCTTCGCCACGAATTACGTGAGATATTTCCATTAAATGGTCATCAACAATATTTGCTAAATGATAGGTTGGCATTCCATCTCCTTTAAATAAAATTTTATCGTCTAATGTGTTGGTGTCAATTTTAATGTTTCCACGAATTTCGTCTTCCATACGAAGCAATTCATCTTGTGGAGTTTTAAAACGGATTACATAATTTTCACCAGAATTAATTCTGTTTTGTACTTCATCGTTTGTTAAAACCAATGAATTAACCAAACTTCCATTTTCTCTATTATGCCAATTGTATATAAAAGTTTTTCCTTCCGCTTCCTTATTCTTTCTGAGTGCATCTAATGCTTCTGAGGTATCAAAACAATAGTATGCCCAACCTTTTTCTATTAATTTATCTGCGTATTTTTTATAGAAATCTTTACGTTCGGATTGTCTGTAAGGACCAAACTTTTCGTTTTTTCCTGGGCCTTCATCAAAAGGAATATTACACCATTCTAAAGCGTCTATAATATATTGTTCTGCATTTGCAACATAACGTGTTTGGTCTGTGTCTTCTATTCTTAAGACAAAAGTTCCATTATATTTTTTAGCAAATAAATAATTAAATAAAGCTGTTCTTACACCTCCAATATGTAGAGGACCAGTAGGACTAGGTGCAAAACGAACGCGAACATTAAATTCCATTTTTTATATTTTTAATGCCGCAAAGATAGTTTTTATAATAGAAAATAGAGAAAAGAAAAAAGACTGTTTTTTATGCCTTATTATAAAACGGAATTAAAACTATATCTATTTCTTTTATTTTTGAAAACTTTAGTTATATTACTTTAAATAATCGTTTTATGATTTGTACGATTGTATAGCAATGTAAAAATAATATTGTTAAAAGTTAATTATGGTTTCATTTAAAAATATTGAGGACAAATTACATCAGTTTACGCGTAAATATTACACTAGTGAATTGATTAAAGGGTCTATTTTATTTCTTTCTTTAGGATTTATTTATTTATTTTTCACCGTATTTTTAGAATATTTTTTGTGGTTAAAACCCACGGCAAGAACTGTTCTTTTTTGGGTGTTTTTCTTTGTTGAAACATTCCTTTTAATTCGTTTTATTGTTATCCCTATTTTTAAGTTGATAGGTTTGCGTAAGGGAATTACGTTTGAGCAATCTTCAAAAATTATTGGTAGTCATTTTCCCGAAGTTCAAGATAAATTACTAAACGTTTTACAACTTCAACAAAGTAATAATCAATCTGATTTATTGGTAGCTAGTATTGAACAAAAAGTACAAGAATTACAACCAACTCCGTTTTTGAGAGCGGTAGATTTTAGGCAAAATAGAAAATATTTAAAATACGCAATAATTCCTATTTGTATTTGGATAACTATTATGTTATCAGGGAATAATATAGCTATTACTGAAAGTTTAAACCGTGTTGTAAATCATAAAACTGCATATAATCCGCCAGCACCATTTTCGTTTTTGATGGATAAGACTAAATTAGAAGTTATACAAGGTAAATCAATTTCTATTTTGGTAAATGTAGTAGGCGAGGTGAGGCCAATTGAAGCAAAAATTAATTTTGAAAATCAACAATATTTTCTTCAAAACAATGGTAATGGAAGTTTTACTTACATGTTTTCTGATGTACAAAAACCTTTAGAATTTTTTATTGAATCCAATGGAATTAAATCTCAAAGTTATACTATCAACGTAATTAAAACCCCCACAATCAATACGATATCTTTAAAGCTTAAATATCCTAATTATTTAAGAAAAAGAAACAAGACTTTTAAAAATGCAACGAATATAATAGTTCCAGAGGGAACTACAATTACTTGGAACGTAATTGCTAGTCAAACAGATTCATTGTCATTTATCAATAATAATAGAAGAATGTTTTTTGATTTGATATCGGATAATCACTTTAAATATTCACAAAGAATTAAGAATGCACTTAATTATCAGATTTCATCATCAAATAAGAATTTAAAAGATTACGAGAATCTGCAGTTTGCTGTCGATGTGTTAAGAGATGAATTCCCAAAAATTTCTGTCCAATCTAATATTGATTCTATTTCTCTTGGAACGAAACAATTTGCTGGTCAGATTTCTGATGACAACGGAATTAAAAAATTGCAGATTGTTTATTATGATGTTGCGAATCCGCAAGATCAAAAGAGTCTCAATTTACCCATTACTAAAAGAAATATACAAACTTTTTTTTATCAGTTTCCTGAGGGGTTAGATTTTTTAGAAGGTATAAATTACGAATTTTATTTTCAGGTATTCGATAATGATGGGTTTAATGGTAGTAAAAAATCTAAAAGTAAAGTTTTTAATTATCGACAGAAAACACAAAAAGAGATTGATCAATCATTGTTTTTAGAACAAAGAAATACAATTAGCAATATTGAACAATCTATTCAGAAACAACAGAAACAGCATAAAGATTTCGAAAAAATTCAAAAAGAGCTACAAGGCAAGAAGAAGATTAATTGGAATGATAAAAAGAAGATTCAGAACTTAGTAGAACGCCAGAATAATTATAATAAAATGATGCAACGGCAAACTAAAAAATTGCAACAAAACTTGGACGTAAAAAAGGATGAAAGTCCAAATATTCAAGAAAAAAAAGAAGAATTACAAAAGAGAATAGCGGAACTTAAAAAGCAAGATAGACAACAAAAGTTGTTGGAAGAAATTCAGAAAATGGCAGAAAAACTAAATAAAGAAGATTTAGTAAAAAAAGCAAAAGAATTAGCACAACAAAATAAACAGCAAGAACGGAGTTTAGAGCGTATTTTAGAATTAACCAAACGCTTTTATGTTGAGCAAAAAACAATACAAATTGCAAATAAGATTGACGCACTTTCTAAAAAACAAGAAGATTTAGCTTTAAAAAAAGAGGAGGGTTTAAATGCGCAAAAACAAATTAAAAAGGAGTTTGATGAAATTAAAAAGGAGTTAGAAGAGCTTAACAAAGACAATGAGAAATTAAAAGAGCCCATGGAGCTTCCTGATGTGGAAGATGAAAAATCCGATATTGATAAAGAATTAAATAACGCAGAGGAGAATCTTTCGAAGGACGACAAATCTAATGCTGAAACAAGTCAAAAGAAATCATCTAAAAACATGAAAGAGATGAGCGCGAAAATGCAAAAATCTATGATGCAAATGGCGGGTGATTCCATTGAGGAAAACATGGATGATTTGCGCAAAGTTTTAGACAATCTACTTGTTTTTTCTTTTCAACAAGAAGAATTAATGAACAAGCTTGATGAGTCATCAACAAAACATCCAAATTTTGGCAAAGATTTAAAGATGCAAAATCAATTAAAAACATATTTTGAGCATATAGATGATAGTTTGTATGTATTGTCTATGCGATTGCCTAAAATTTCGGCAAAAATTAAAGATGATTTATCTACTACACATTATAACTTGGATTTGTCTTTAGAGAATTTCTCTGAAAATCGTTTTACTAATGGAGTTTCAAATCAACGTTATGTTATTACTGCTGTAAACAACTTAGCACATTATTTAAGTAATATTTTAACTAATATGAAAAATTCAATGTCTATGAAAATGGGTAAGGGAAAGAAGGGTAAAGGTTTTAGTTTACCGGATTTAATTAAAAAACAAGGTGAATTATCAAAAAAAATGGAAAAAGGTGTGAAGCTTGGACAAAAATCTGATGGGAACAAAGGAGGTGGTAAGGATGGTAAGAAAGGAGAGAAGGGCAAAAAAGGAAAAGGAGATAAACCGGGAGAAAGTTCTGAGAATGCTGGTGGTGGTGGAGAAAAAACGAAAGACGATTTGGACGGTGAAATCTATGAGATATTTAAACAACAAAGTTTATTGCGTCAAGAACTACAAGAGCAAATCAATCAATCTGAAAATGGTAATAGTGGAATGAATGCACAAGCCAGAAAAGCATTAAGGCAAATGGAAGATTTAGAAAATGAAATATTAAAAAATGGTTTTAATGCTGGTACATTTCAAAAAATGCAAAATCTTAACTATGAATTACTCAAATTAGAGAGAGCTGCTTTAGAACAAGGAAAGGATAAAAAACGAAAATCTACGGCTAATCGAAAAGACTTTGAGAGAAAAAGCATCAAGGAGATTCAGCCGAAAAAGCAGTTTTACAATCAAATAGAGATATTAAACCGACAATCATTACCTTTGCAGCAAAATTATAAGAATAAAGTCAGAGATTATTTTTCTGACAAAAAGAAAGATTAACTATGATTACTTTTAATTACGAAACTTCTTTTGAATTAAAAAGTGAAAGTCTTTTAGAGTATTGGATAGATAATGTTGTGTCGAAAGAGGATTTTTGTATTGGCGAAATCAATTATATTTTCTGTGATGATGAATATCTTCATAAGTTGAACGTTGAATTTTTACAGCACGATACATTAACTGATATTATCAGTTTTGATAATACTTTAGGTAATTTGATTAGTGGCGATATTTATATTTCTATTGAAAGAGTAACTGATAATGCTAAAGATTTTAAGGTCTCGTTTTTAGATGAATTACACAGAGTTATGATTCATGGGGTTTTGCATTACATGGGATATAAAGATAAGTCTGAAGAAGAAAAAATTAAGATGAGAAATGCTGAGAATACGGCACTATCTAAGATTAAACAATTGATAATCAACTAAATATATATAAAAGTTTCACGTGGAACAACATTTTAATGAGTTTATTTACAACAACATATGACGTAATTGTAGTAGGGGGAGGTCATGCAGGAAGTGAAGCTGCTGCTGCTGCTGCAAATATGGGAGCACACACTTTATTGATTACAATGAACTTGCAAAATATTGCGCAAATGAGTTGTAATCCAGCAATGGGTGGAATTGCAAAAGGTCAAATTATAAGAGAGATTGATGCGTTAGGCGGTTATAGTGGTATTGTCACTGATAAGACGGCTATTCAATTTAAAATGTTGAATAAATCTAAAGGGCCTGCAATGTGGAGCCCAAGAGCGCAATCTGACAGAATGCAATTTGCAGAGTGTTGGAGGACGATGTTAGAAGAAACTGAAAATGTTGATTTTTATCAGGATTCTGTGAACGGTTTATTGTTTGATGGTGATAAAATTACTGGAGTAAAAACTGCTTTAGGATTAAAAATAAAATCTAAGACTGTTGTTATTACTGCGGGTACTTTTTTAAATGGATTAATTCATATTGGTGATAAAAGTTTTGGAGGAGGTAGAGCAGGTGAAGGTGCTTCGACAGGTATAACTGAAGATTTGGTTGCCAAGGGTTTTGAATCTGGAAGAATGAAAACGGGAACTCCGCCGCGAGTGGATGGAAGGTCTTTAGATTACTCTAAAATGATCGAACAACCTGGAGATGAAGTCACGGAGAAGTTTTCATATTTACCAACTACTAAATCTTTAGAAAAACAGCGTTCATGTTGGCTTACTTATACTAATCTAGATGTTCATGATTTGTTGCGTACAGGTTTTGATAGGTCGCCAATGTTTAATGGTAGAATTAAGTCTACAGGTCCAAGATATTGTCCGTCTATTGAAGACAAGATAGATCGATTTGCAACAAAAGATAGGCATCAGATGTTCATTGAGCCGGAGGGTTGGACTACTTGCGAAATGTATGTAAATGGTTTTTCTACATCCTTGCCAGAGGATATTCAGGATAAAGCAATTCGTTCTGTTGCTGGTTTTGAGAATGTAAAGTTTTTAAGATATGGATATGCAATTGAATATGATTATTTTCCACCGACACAATTAAAGTATTCTTTAGAAACGAAGTTAATAGAAAACTTGTTTTTTGCAGGCCAAATTAATGGAACTACAGGTTATGAAGAGGCTGCTGCTCAAGGGTTAATGGCTGGCGTAAATGCTGCTTTAAAGACTCAAGGTAAAGATCCTTTTGTTTTGAAAAGAAACGAGGCATATATAGGAGTGTTAATTGACGATTTAATCACTAAAGGAACAGAAGAACCTTACAGGATGTTTACATCTCGTGCAGAATATAGGACTTTATTAAGGCAAGATAATGCTGATTTAAGATTAACACCAATAGGTTTTAACTTAGGATTGGCTTCACAAGAAAGATTAGATCGTGTTATGCAAAAACAGGAAAAAGCTGATTTATTAATAAAGTTTTTACAGGACACAAGTGTCAAGATGGAAGAGATGAACCCTATTTTAGAATATAAAAACTTGGCATTGATTAATCAATCTATGAAACTTTATAAAATTGCAGCGCGTCCTCAACTAGAGTTTTCTGATTTTAAAAACATAGAGAAGTTAAATGTATTTTTAAAAGAACATTCTATTGATAAGGAAGTGATTGAACAGGCTGTTATTCATCTAAAATATTCAGGCTATATAGAAAAGGAAAAAAACAATGCTGATAAATTAAATAGATTAGAGAATGTTGCGATACCTTCTAAATTTAATTATCAAAATGTTAAATCTCTCTCTTTTGAAGCAAGAGAAAAGTTGACAAAAATACAACCTACATCAATATCACAAGCGAGTAGAATAAGTGGTGTTTCGCCAAGTGATATTTCTGTTCTTTTGGTTTATATGGGTAGGTGATTTGTGAAAAAAAAGCTAATGTTCCACGAGGAACATTTTGTAAAGAAAGAGAAATATGAGGGAAAAAAGACAACTTCATAATGGTTTAGAGCCTTTTTTAAATTGTAAAGATTTTACAGTTTCTGGAGAAACATATGAAGTCATGTTTAATTCCAGTTACGATATGTTGGTTACTTCACCTGTTCCTGTAAACTTAGAAGAGTATTACAAAAGCGAAGATTATATTTCACATACAGATAGTAAAAAATCAATCTTAGATAAAATATATCAAATTGTAAAAAACTATACTTTAAAAAG